>JAAZHL010000109.1 GCA_012510755.1 Leucobacter sp. | reverse complement strand
GTTCCAACTCATCTCTGTGGGCCGTGCGCCTCCTGACAGTTCGAGCGCGCGCTCGAACTGCGCCTCGATGAGCTGTGCCTTAGCGTTAACGTTGAGGCCGGTGAGCAAGAACACGATCTCTTGCCGAAACCCGCCAACCTCGGTCACCGAAACCTTCAGATTTGGAGGGGGCGCTTCGCCGCGCATCCCTGACATGCACACGCGGTCGTTACCGAGGTCAGTGACGCCAATGGTGTCGAGCCGCAGGGTGGCATCGGGGCCAGCGTAGCGGGTCGATTGAACCTCATAGAGCAGCTGCGAGAGCACGGTCTCTGCGGTGACTGCGCCGCCGGTGCCGGGCTGCTTGGTAATGACCGAGCTGCCGTCTGCCGCGATCTCGGCGATCGGAAACCCGGGCCGCACCATGTCGGCGACCTCGGTGAAAAAGGCGAAGTTGCCGCCGGTGGCTTGCATGCCGCATTCAATGACGTGACCGGCGGCCATAGCGCCAGCTAGTTGGTCGTAGTCGGTGCGACCCCAGCCGTGATGCCAAGCTGCGGCGCCGGTGATGACGGCCGCGTCTGTCACTCGGCCGGTCACGACGATCTGTGCGCCACTCGCGAGTGCGGCGGTGATGCCCCAGCCGCCGAGGTAAGCGTTCGCCGCGAGCGGCTCGCCGAAACCGAACTCCGCCGACCGCGCGGTGATGTCGTCACCATCGATGTGGGCAACTTCGAGGTGCAGTTCAGCGGCGCGAGCGAGTTCGCGGATCGCTGTCGCGAGCCCGGCCGGGTTCATGCCGCCGGCGTTGACCACGACACGGGTGCCCGCTTCGGCGACGCGCTGCAACGAGCCGCGCAACTGAGCAAGAAACGTCTTTGCGTACCCCTGCGTCTCATCTTGTTGCTTTTGGCGGGCGAGAATGAGCATCGTGAGTTCGGCGAGGTAGTCGCCGGTGATGACGTCGACGCCCGCATCAACCATCTCTTCGAACGCGCTCAGTCGGTCGCCATAGAAGCCTGAGGCGTTGCCAATGCGAATCATCTCAGTCATCGTTGACCTCTCTCGCCCGGTGTGGGGCCTTGGGTGGGGGCGCCCGCGAACGCCTGGGCAATGCTCATCCAACGGGCAGCGTCGTCGCCCTCGGTGTGTAGATCGACATCGGCAATGTTGCGGCGTTGGGTGACTACCGCAGCAAACGCCCAGGCGCTGCCCGTCACCTGTTGCGCGGCATCGACCGGGCCGAACTCGAGCAGTTCGCCATCGGGCATAGTGAGCTCAACGCGAAACTCTTCGGTAGGAGCTTCGATGCGCCTCGACTTGAACGCAAAGTCTCGGGTGCGCACGCCGATGCGGGCGACTGCCGCGAGTGGTGCGGCCGCGGGCTTCTCGACGCCGAGGGCGTCATACACGTCGAGTGCGTGCGCCCAGGTTTCCATGATGCGCGCGGTGACCATGGTGACGGGGCGCATGGGCGGGCCAAACCAGGTGAGCTGGGCGTCGGGAGAGACACCTGCGAGCGCGTCGGCGAGCGCTGAACGTGCGGTTCGCCAGTCTTCGAGCAGTTGCGCTGGTGGGGTGGCAGCGAGGCGGTGCGCCTCGCGATCCACGATGCTCATGTCGCCTTCTTTAGCGATTGATGCAGCGAGCGCAGTGAATTCAGCTGGTTCGAGGATCGACATGACCGATACTTGATCAGTCCACATGAGGTGCGCGATTTGGTCGGCGATGCTCCAACCCTCGGCGGGGGTGGGCAGTCGCCACTGCTCGGCGGTGAGGCCCGCGACGAGGGTGTCGAGCGCGCTCGACTCGTGGTCGAGGAGTTGTAGAGCGGTGGTGACGTCCATGTCTACCGTCCTTCCTAAGCAGGCGAGTGATGTTCACTATCTCATAAAAAGGACACGTAATCAATCACGCTTGATTGTTTTTGGATTTGGTTTTAGAGTGGCATGTGAAACACGTGCGACGCAGAAACCGCAACGCACGCAATCACCCACAAACCAAACCTGGTTCAAAGGAGAATCGTCTTGAGCGCACCTCTCGGCAAATGGCTCACCATTCACGCACTTCGCAATGCTGACCGCACGGCACTGGTAGACGGTGACACAGGCGAGCAGTTCACTTACGGCGAGCTCGACGAGCGAACCACGAGGCTCGCTTCGGCAATGAAACAGCGAGGCGTGCAGCCAGGTGACCGGGTGGCGATCTACAGCCTCAACAGCCCGGCAATGCTGGAGCTGCTGTTTGCCACCGCAAAGCTCGGCGCAATCACGGTAATGGTGAACTTTCGGCTCACCGCGCCCGAGATCAACTTCATCTTGAAGGACTCGGGTGCCGACCTGATGTTCGCGAGCACTTCGCTGCGCGAGACCGCCGAAGCGGCGCTCGATGGCACTGAGGTGCGCGAGATCCTCGACCTCCCAACTGCTGCCGAGCGCATCGAACGCACCCGCACCAGCTTCGATGAACTGCTTGAAGCAGGCGACCCGACCGCACAGTTCATTGACGTCGACCCCGAAACGCCCGCCGTGCTGATGTACACCTCAGGCACCACCGGCACCCCCAAGGGCGCAATGATCAGCCACACCAACCTGTTCTGGGTGTCGCTGTACCACAACAGTTTTGAACGCGGTCTCAACCGCTACGACGTCAACTTGGTCACTGCGCCGCTGTTCCACATCGGTGCGCTCGCCGTCTACACCCTGCCGTCGGTGTATTGGGGTGGCGCAAACGTCGTGCTCGAAAACTTCAACCCGGCGACCTGGGCGGCAGCCGTTGAAGAATACGGAGTCACGAAGGCCTTCGCAGTGCCGACCATGTGGGGTGCACTGCTGCAGTCAGGCGCCCTCGACGCCCACGATGTCTCGTCGCTTGACGTTGCGATCAGCGGTGGCGCGCCATGCCCGATTCCGATCATTGACGCACTGCAGGCCAAGGGCATCTCATTCACCGAAGGGTTCGGCATGACCGAGACAGCCGCGATGGCGTCGACGCTGCCAGGCGAGTTCGTGAAAACCCACGCCGGGTCGATCGGGCGCCCCTCAACCCACGTGAACTTTCGTGCCGTCGACGAACACGGTCGCGACGTGGGCGTCGGCGAGGTCGGCGAACTCATCATTCAGGGCCCCTCAATCATCAAGGGATACTGGAACCGCCCGCTCGCGAACGAGGAGTCATTCAAAGACGGCTGGTTCTACTCTGGCGACCTCGTCACCTTTGACGAAGACGGCTTCTACCGCATCGTCGACCGCAAGAAGGACATGGTGATCTCTGGCGGCGAGAACGTCTACTCGGTCGAGGTCGAGCAGGCGCTCATCGCGCACCCGGCCGTTGGTGAGGTGGCCATTATTGGCACCCCGCACCCGACCTGGGGCGAAGCAGTCACCGCAGTCATTGTGAAAACCGAGGCCGCCACAGCAGACGAAGCTTCGCTCACCGAAGAGATCGCGAGCTACGCCCGCGAGCGACTTGCCGGGTACAAAGTGCCCAAGCGCATCGTGTTTCTCGAGACGCTGCCGCGCACGGTTGCTGGCAAGGTACGTAAAGTCGAACTGCGCGAGCAGCTCAGCGCAGAGGTAGCTGACTGATTTGATCGTGGGGTGCTCGTGCACGAGAATGGCGTGAACGAGCACCCTGCGCATGCAGGCAAACGGGCCGCAGTACCAGTAATTCCCGCAGTACCCGCAGACAAAGGAGTCTACGATGAGCTACGAAATTGAGCAGTTTCGCGCCAGCGCCCGCGCTGTCATTGAGCGCGAGATCACCCCATATATCAATGAGTGGGAAACGCAAGGCTCGTTCGACGCGCACGCGCTCTTTGCAAAGCTTGCCGAGCACGGCTGGCTGGGGCTCGGCTACAGCGCTGAAATCGGTGGCGAAGACGCGCCACTTGAATATCAGATGGCGCTCGCCGACGAACTCGCCCGCCACAACATCGCCTCGGTATCACTCGCGATCAACGTGCAAATGCATATGGCGACGCCCTCACTCGCCCGGTATGGCAGCCGGGAACTGCAAGAAAAATACTTGCGGCCAGCAATCGAAGGACGACACGTCGCCGCAATCGCGGTGACCGAGCCCGAGGCCGGTTCTGATGTGGCCGCGCTCAGCACCCATGCGGTGCGAGACGGCGATGACTGGGTCATCAACGGGGCAAAGATATTCATCACCAATGGGGCACAGGCCGATTGGTTCTGCATGCTGGTGCGCACGAGCAACGAGGGTGGTTATCGTGGCATGTCGCAAATCATCGTGCCAAGCGACACCCCTGGGTTCGAGGTGGTGCGCAAGCTCGAAAAGCTCGGTCATCGTGCATCAGACACGGTCGAGCTGCGACTGGAAAACGCGCGCGTGCCCGTCTCAAATACGATCGGTGAGATCGGTCGGGGCTTTCAGCAGCAAATGCAGCAGTTTGTAATCGAACGGCTGTCGGCCTGCTTCGGCACGGTCGGTGCCTGTGAATGGGCCCTCGAGAAAACCAGGGAATATTTGCGCACCCGAGCAACCTTTGGTGCGCCACTCGCCACGCGGCAGTACCCCGCATTTCAGTTGACCGAGCTTGCAGCGCAGGTCGAGCTGTTGCGTGCCCTCAACGAGAAAATGTGTCGCATGCTTGAGGGAGGCGAAGATATCACTCGTGAGGCCACGGTAGGCAAGCTGGTTGCGGGACGCCTGATGCGTGAGGTGGCCGACCTCTGCGTGCAGCTGCACGGGGGAATGGGCTATATGGAAGAGAATTGGACGGCCCGCTTCTTGCGCGACGCTCGGCTGTCGTCGATCGGCGGCGGCGCAGACGAGGTGATGCTGCAGGTGCTCGCCCGCGCTGACGGCCTCGCCGTGTGAGCCGCCCGTTCGCGGCGGTGATGTCACCTTGCAATCTGCCCGCTCTCACCCAAACTGTCACCCGCCACCGATACTCTTAGGGCGTGAGCTTTTGGAGTGAGATCGTCGGCCAGACCGAGGCTGTGAGCGTGCTTGAGCAGGCCGCTGCACCGGGTGGCGAGCGTGAACTCGCACACGCTTGGCTCATTACCGGCCCGCCGGGTTCGGGCCGGTCAAATCTCGCCCTGCGTTTTGCTGCTGCGCTCATTGCACGTGACCCCGTCGACCGCGAGAACGTCTATGCCATGGTGCGTGGCCGCACCCACCCAGACGCCGCGGTGCTCACCACGCAGAAACTCATTATCGGCATCGACGATGTGCGAGACATCGTTGCAAACGCGCACTTTGCACCGGCAGAGGGGCGGCACCGGGTCATCGTTATCGAAGACGCCGATCGCATGCCCGAGCGCACCTCGAACGTGCTGCTCAAAGCCCTCGAAGAACCACCAGAGCGCACCGTGTGGGTGCTTTGCGCACCGAGCGAGGCCGATCTGTTGCCCACGATTCGCTCGCGCACGAGGTCGTTGCGTCTTGTGACCCCTCAGCCCAGCGAGATCGCCCGGCTGCTGCACGAACGCGACGAGGCCGGCCTCGCGCTCGCCGAGCGGGCAGCACGGCTCGCGCAGAGCCACATCGGTATGGCGCGGCGACTCGCAGGTGACGCTGAGGCACTGGCGCGTCGTGAACGAACGGTCGAGATCGCCCTGCGAGTCGAGACCCTGAGCGATGGCATGCGAGCAGCTGCAGAGCTGCTCAAAGTCGCTCAGGCAGACGCAGAAGCACTGACCACCGAACTCAATGCGAGCGAACGCGCCGATGCCATGCGCAATATGGGGCTCGCCCCCGGCGCAACACTGCCGCCGCAGCTCAGATCACAGATGCGAGCGCTCGAAGAAGACCAGAAACGGCGGGCGACACGCAGCCTGCGCGACGGCATCGACCGCATCTTGACAGATCTGTTGTCGGTATACCGAGACGTGTTGCTTGCGGCCATGCAGGCGCACCTCGAACCAGTCAATCTCGAATGGCAGGCTGAGATCGTGGCGCTTGCCAAGAAGTGGGGCGCGGCGCGCACCCTTGCCGCGGTCGACATTATTGAGCAGGCACGCGACCGACTCGCCCGCGCAGTCACACCCGGTCTCGTGCTCGAAGCTATGTTTGCGGGCATCGTCGCACAGGGCGAGCCGCACACAGCGAGGGGAGCCACGCGATGAAACCACACACAGGTGCTCGCAGCACACGAATGGCCCTGATCGCTGCCAGTCTGGTCGCTGCGCTTGCGTTGAGCGGGTGTGCCCCACTCGTTAGCGTGTTTGAACAGCTGATTCGTTCGTCGCAAGGCAGCAAGCCGACCGAGGTGGTCGGCACTGATTTCGGCGGGCAGCAACCGCGATGGCGAGAATGTGGCGACATGCAGTGTGCTGCGGTGCAGGCACCGCTCGACTGGGCCGACCCCGAAGGTGAGCGCATCAAGCTCGCTCTCGTCAAACAACCAGCACTGAGCGGCAACCCAATCGGCACACTCTTTGTGAACCCGGGTGGGCCGGGCGCCTCAGGAGTGAACTACATCTCGTCGAGCATCGACTACGCAGTCGGCGCAGACCTGCAACAGCAGTATGACGTCATTGGGTGGGATCCGCGAGGTGTCGGCGCGTCGAGCGCAGTCACCTGTCTCGATAACTCGGCAATGGATGACTACCTATTCGGCAGCTCAGAGACGGACGACCTTGAACCCGGCAGCCAAGCATGGGTCGATGCCGCCCTCGTCGAGATCGCTGAGTTCGGCGAGGCCTGCCTCGATGCCACCGGCCCCTTGCGCGCCCACGTAGACACGGGCTCGACCGTGCAAGATCTGAACATGCTGCGCGAAATCGTGGGCGACGACAAGCTCAACTACCTCGGCTACTCATACGGCACCTACATTGGGGCACGCTTCGCTGACGCCTATCCCGAGAGGGTCGGGCGGCTCGTGCTCGACGGCGCCATTGACCCGACATCATCTGAGGCAGAGGTGGTGCGTGAGCAGACGCGCGGCTTCGAGTTGGCGTTGCGCGCATATGTGACCGACTGCCTCACACGCAACGAATGCCCGCTCTCGGGCAGCGTCGATCAGGCCATGTCGCAATGGCGGGCGCTGCTCGATCAAGTTGAGGCTGATCCTCTGACCGCAGATGATGGG
>JAAZHL010000108.1 GCA_012510755.1 Leucobacter sp. | reverse complement strand
CTTGAAGGCAAAGGAAAGATTGACATCTGGGGAGCGATCACCGTCACCCTCGGCTTCGGGGCACTCGTCTATGGCTTCACCCTTGCCGAAGAAGGCTGGGCCCGAGTCGACACCATTGGTTTCATCGCAGCCGGTGTGTTGCTCGTCATCGTCTTCGGTGTCATAGAAACCCGGGTGTCTCACCCACTGCTGCCACTGCGAGTCATCTTTCACAAGGTACGAGCCGGAGCCTACATTGTGCAGGCCATGATCGGGGCCGTGCTGATTGGCTCGACAATGTACCTCACCTTTCACCTGCAACTTGTGCTCGGCATGGCACCGCTCGCGGCAGGCCTCGCGACGGTGGTGATGACGGCATCGACGCTCGCGGTTGTGCCAGTATTCACCAAACTCCTGCCGGTGTGGGGCGCACGCGTCATGATGATCGCCGGACCAGTAGTCGGGGCGCTCGGCATGTTCTATATGAGCGGCGTCACCGCAGACGGCAACTACTTTGTGCAGGTGCTGCCCGGTCTCGTGCTTGTCGGCGCCGGCGTAGGAATCACCTTTGTGCCGCTGCAGAACCTCGCACTCGTCGGCGTGCAGCCGTCAGACGCGGGTGCTGCGGCCGCGACCGTAAACGTTGCCATGCAGTTGGGCGGCTCAATCGGACTCTCGGTGTTTGCGCTCGCTGCCGCGTCAGCGTCACGTGCGGTCGCTGCCACCCAGTCACACGTCAGTGACGCCGAGGTAATGGCTGCAGGGTATGGCGCCGTGTTCTTCACCGCGGGTGTCGCCCTCACCATTGCTGCGGTCGCAGCCTTCGTGCTGGTGCGCGGCACGAAAGAGCAGCTGTTGCCCAGCCGGGGCTGAGCCGAACCAGCGATAAGCTTGTGCGCATGAATAACGCCGAGCAGATCAGAGTTCGCAACGCCCGCACGGGCGATATTGCGGCCGTCGCCACGCTCATGCAGCCGCTCGTCGAACAGCGAATTCTGTTGGGCAAAGACCTGGTTGAGCTCTACCGTGCCGTGCCTGAGTTGATGGTTGCGGTTGATGCAGACGACCGTGTGATCGGCTACGGCGCTCTGCACGTCATGTGGGAGCACCTCGGTGAAGTTCGCACCCTCGGCGTGGCCGAAGGGTGGCTTGGTCGGGGAGTGGGGCACCGTCTGCTCGACGCTCTTGAGGCGCACGCGATCGAGCTCGGTCTCACCCAGCTGTTCTGTCTGACCTTTGAGACCGAGTTCTTCTCGCGACACGGCTTCGAATCCGTGGGCGAAGATGCACAGCTCGTTGAGGCCGAAGTCTATGCTGAGCTCTTGCGTTCGACCGACGAGGGTGTGGCAGAGTTTCTCGATCTCGCTCGCGTGAAACCTAACACTCTCGGAAATACGCGAATGCTGAAAAGGCTGTGACCTGACCGAGGCCAGGGGCGGCCTCGGCACATACGCCGCGCAACGCGGTGCGTTGCTTTGGGCGGCTTGGTGCCCACACTCTCGGAAATACGCGAATGCTGAAAGGCTGTGAGCGCCCCGCATCTTGGCAACACCCGCAGGCTCACACCTGCTTTGGACACACTGCCGGTTAGGGTGAGGCCATGAGTACACTGCGCGATCCCGTCGGGCCCGAACGCAAAGCCGTATACGTGCGCCGTCGCATCGCGGTGCTCGTCGGTCTTTTGGCCCTCATCGGGTTCATCGTACTGATCATAGTGAAGCCGGGCTCGAGCGGCGGCGCCGCCGCAGCTCCCGAGGTCGAACTGCCGGGCGAAGTGGTGGTCGAAGAAACCACCACACCCGCAGCCGATGTTCCGGTGTGCCCCGCAGGCGAACTCCAGGTCACGCCTATCACCGACCGAGAGAGCTACGCGGCCGACGAACAGCCACTCTTGAGCATGCGCATCGAAAACATCGGCGAGATCAACTGCCAAGCAGAACTCGGCACCGCGGCCATGAGCTTTCGCATCACCAGTGGCTCTGACGAAGTGTGGCGCTCGACCGACTGCCAGGTGGACGCAGATCGGCGCTCGGTGATCCTCGAACCTGCGAAGCCATTAGAAACCGAAGCCATCACCTGGGATCGCACCCGCAGCAGCACCGAAACCTGCAGCGTTGACCGAGACGGTGTGACGGCAGAAGGCGCCACGTACCATCTACACGTGAGCGCCGCGGGGGTGTCGAGCAACAGCACCGCACCGTTCTTGCTCTACTAGCCAAAGGCACGTGTCACCTGCCGTGGCGGCGCGAAATCACGCTATCGTTAGGTATGGACAAGAAGCGCGCCTCAGAGACAGGCATTCGTATGGAGATCATCGAAGGCACCAACGAAGCTGTCGCCGTTGACAAGCTCGTTGACGACGTGCTGCACAACCGCACGAGCGAAGCGCTCGGCGACCTACACGAGCCCCACCACGACGCCTCCGCTACCGAGGCGGAATAACCCGAAGGTAGTGGGCACTGAGATTTACGGTGCCCGCAACAAGGCGCCGCTGCGCACCCAACTTGAATGTGCGTGCATCGCGGCTTAGCGCAGGACAAGCACTGGAATCTTGGTAGTCTGCACTACCTCAGCGGTCTGGCTGCCGAGCATCATGCGCCGAATACCGCGGCGACCGTGCGAAGCCATGATGATGAGGTCATGGTCGTGGTTCTCGGCCCACCGGACGATTGCTTCGGCAGGGTGGTCGTCGATATCTTGCGCCAGCTTGATCTCGATGTCATACTTTGCCTGTTCTTCTTCGAACTTCTTGAGGCGAGACTCCATGTCTTCGCGCAGCATCCGATCGTAGTTTGCGGTCGGGTCGGAGACACCACCATGGCGAGCGGCCTCGTACGCTGCTGGCTTGATCGGCTCACTCACTGTCAGAATTGTTGCCTGAGCCCCGAGCGTGTTCGCGAGGGCGAGACCCTCTACGACACCCTTGCGACCCAGCTCTGAGCCGTCGGTGGTGATCAGTATGTTCTTGTACATTCGTGTCTCCTGCTGAGCTATTCGAAACAAAATGTCGAGCGCGTGCTCGATGTTTTTGGCTGATGTGAACGGTGCATGTAGTACTGAGCGTACTGTGCGCGCCGCAGAAAATACATGACCTACGCGATCCACTCGACAGGAGGCACCACGTGCCTTCCGGTGCATGTTGCAGACGCAGCAGCCGCTCTCACCCGAATTGTCGTGCTCGCTCGCATCTCTATCAGCGTTCACGCCTGCCAAGCTGGCCAGCTCATGAACCGTCAGTGAGCGATCTGACGCAAGGTTGCCGAGCCATGAACGCACGTTGGCGAGCTCTTGACCTGCCATTCAATGCAGGTTCACGCGGGTGCGAAAAGCTAAGTGCGTGCGCCTCGGGGAGGCGTGCGTCTGCACTCGTGCGCCCAGCTGACCTCGTGGCGCGACCTGATTGAAAGGTGCTATCTCGGCATGTCCCGACCATCACTCACTCATCGTTCACGAAAGCGGGCAGCCCTCTCGCTCGCCACGGGAACCCTGATCGCAACTGTTGGCCTCACCGCATTGGGCGGAGGCGTCGCTGCGGCAGCCGGAGGTGGGCGCGCTCCTCCCGCTGTTGACCCTGCAAGTATTCACGCACCGACGTCTCGGGCCGATCGGATCGTGCTAACCCCGACTGCAACGCCAGCAACGAGCCAGTTTGTCAGCTGGCGCACCACCAGCGACGTGGGCACCGGTCGCGTGCAGATCGCACCTTCGACTGTGTCACTCCCGCTGCCATCGGCGACGTTCGATGCGACCAAGAGCGATGTGTTCGACTCGAACCTCGGGTATCAGGTGAAGCACCACACGGCGCTGCTTGAGGGGCTTACCCCCGACACCTCGTACCTTTACCGTGTCGGAGACGGCGAGAGCTGGACAGAGTGGTTTGAATTTCGTACGGCCGCAAACTCGGTTGGCGCCTTCAGCTTCATCGTGCAGGGGGACGGCCAGAACGACAATAAGGCATACACCTCGCGCATCTACCGTGCAGCATTCGAGGCTCGTCCACACGCCCAACTGGTGGTGCACGCAGGCGACCTGATCGACACTGATAACGCTGACAACGAGTGGGGCGAATGGCACGAGGCCTCAGGGTTTGCGAACCAGTACGTCAACCTCATCGCGACGCCAGGCAATCACGAATACTACCCTGGTCCCGGGCTCACTAATTACTGGCAGGCTGGCTTTGAATTCCCAGCGAACGGCCCGGCAGCTGAGAAGTTCAATGAAGTGACATACTCGGTCGACTACCAGGGTGTGCGGTTCATCTCACTCGACAGCAACCTCGCCTTCAACACGAATGATCGGGCCGCGCAGACGGAATGGCTCGAGGGCGTGCTCGAGAACAACCCGAACAAATGGACCGTGGTGACGTTTCACCACCCCGTATTCGCTGTGACCTCGGGCCGCAACAACCAGGTGATTCGCGACGCATGGCTGCCCCTCTTCGAAGAGCACGGTGTTGATCTCGTTGTGCAGGGTCATGACCACGCATACGGGCGTGGCCACCTCTTCGACAACGAAGCAGGCTTCGAGAACGGTGAGCACGACGGCACCGTCTACCTCGTGAGTGTCGCAGGCCCGAAGATGTATGTCGCAGACCCTGAAGATAACAACAACTGGGTGAACAACGGCGCCAACCGCAAGGTCGTGCACGAAGACCTGCAGCTCTACCAGACCGTTGACGTGACCGAAGGGCAAATGCACGTGCAGTCGCGCACCGTGACTGGCGAAGTGAAAGACTCGTTCACCATCGTGAAGAATGATGCCGGTGACAAGTCAGTCGCCGACGCAGAGCCGTGGGCAGCTGGCCCTGGCTCAGCGCGTGGCGGTGTGCAGATCACTGACCCGACAGGCCCCACGATTCCCGGTGACGGCGAGCCCGGTGATGGCGAACCCGGTGATGGCGAACCCGGTGATGGTGACGGCGAGCCCGGTGATGGCGATGGTGAACCGACCGAGGCCCAGGGCGGCCTGAGCGACACCGAGGTGGTTGCTGGCGGCACTGTTGGTGTCACGGGCGTAGGCTTCGACGCTCACGAAACCGTGATCATTGAGCTGCACTCGACCCCGGTCGAGCTTGCGCGTCTGCAGGCGAATGCGGCCGGCGAGATCAGCACCCGCGTGGTGATCCCTGCGAATACCACACCGGGCTCACACCACATCGTGCTCACTGGTGCGGGCTCAGGCGCGGTTGTCACGCTGCCGCTTGAGGTGCGCGCCGCTGCAGGCGGAGCCACAGACGGCACCAGCGGACTCTCAAATACGGGAGCCGAAATCGGCGGCCTCGTGGCCACCGGCGTCATCTTGTTGGTCGTCGGCGCAGGGCTCATCATTCGTGCCCGCCGCAAGTCGAACGGGGTGACCGAATGATCTCGCGTCTCAGGCCTCGACAATTATTTACGCAGAAAGGTTTGCCGTCTCAGATGGAACTCTCAACGACCCAGGCGTCGCCGCGTAATGCGGCTTGGCGCTTCGTCGCATCAGCTGTTGCCGCGGCAGTGATCGCCACCGGTGGCGCGGTCGCGCTGCCGGCCACCGCCGCGCAAGCCGCACCGATGTCGGCCGCAGAGCGGTTTGCGCCCACGCTCGTGCCAGATCGCATCACGCTCACCCCGGCGGCCGACCCCACCACGGGTCAGACCGTCACGTGGCGTTCGATCACTGGCGTCGCTGCCCCGGTCGTGCAGTACCGCACGATCACTTCGGAGTCATACCCGCTTGGGGTGAATGAAGCTGATGCGATCGAGACGACGCTCAACACCGGCGATTATGCGCACTCGTTCTACCGCGCAGAACTCACTGGACTCAACCCAAACACCCACTACATGTACCGTGTTGGCGATGGCACGAACTTCAGCGAGTGGCAGGACTTTGCGACTGCAGCGGTGGGCGAGAGCGACTTCTCGTTTATTTACCTCGGTGATCTGCAGACGGGCATCGAAGATCATGCTTCGCGTGTCGTGCGCAACGCGTTCCGCGATCGCCCCAACGCTTCGCTCGTGCTGCAGGCGGGCGACATTGTTGACGAGGCACAGGCCGATGGCGAGTGGGCCGAAGTTTGGGAGGCCTTCGACTACACGCTCGGCGTGCAGAACCTGCTGGTGGCGCCGGGCAACCACGACTACACGGGTGAGTCGCGCGAGCTGTGGAAAGCGCAACTCGGATACCCCTCGAATGGTCCGAGCCAGAACGGTCTCGACGGGTTCACCTATGTGGTCGACTACCAGGGCGTTCGGTTCATCACGTTGAACTCGAACCATTCATCGGGCGAGTTGCTGAACGCGCAGACGGCATGGCTCGAAGCGCAGCTCACCGACAACCCGAATAAGTGGACGGTGGTGATGATGCATCACCCGATCTACGCACTTAATGAGGGTCGCAACAACATCACGCTGCGCAACGCGTGGGGTCCGCTGCTTGAAGAGCACAATGTTGATCTCGTGCTGATGGGGCATGATCACGCCTACGGCCGCGGCAACACCCTTGCGAGCGCAGAGAACCTGCCTGAGGGTGCTGACCCTGCGGTGAGCTCCACTGGCCCCGTCTACGTGGTGGCGACGGTCGGGTCGAAGTTCTACAACCCGGGTCCAGCGAACTGGATCGAGAACGACGCACACCTAAAGCGCATGGCAGCAGCGACGGCGACCTATCAGCTGGTCGATGTGAGCGGTGACACGATGCGCTACGAGTCGCGCACGGCTGACGGCGAGTTCTTCGACGGTGTCACGATCACTAAGAGCGAGGCTGGCAAGTTGGTCACCGATGGCGTCGAGCCCGAGGTGATTGATCCTGGTACCCCATTGCCGTGCTTGGGTTGCGATGACATTGACCCTGAAGAACCTGGTGAGCCAGGCGATCCTGGTGACAGCGATGGCGATCTCGACCTGAACTACCAGGTGCTCGGCAATCTGTCGTCTGTCGATAACACGAATGCGCGCCTCGCGGCGGGTCTGACGTTCTCGCAGTCGCGAGGCATGCTCTACCTCGGTGACCAGAACGGTCGCAACATCTTCGAGATCGATCCTGATACTGATGAGATCAAGCGCACGATCACACTGCCAGAGAACATTCGTGATCTGGGTATCGACGACGAGAACAACCTGCTGTACGTTGGCCAGCAGAATCGCAACTGGGTAGTGGTTTCGATTGCTGATGACTCGTTTGGCGAGATTGTGCGAGGATCGTTCCCCATCATCGAGTCGAACCGTTCCATCGACGTCGACCCTGTGGGTGGCTACGTGTATGCCGCAGTGCCGGCGCGTGGCGTAGAGGTGTTCAACGCTGATACGGGCGCATCGATTGGTGTGATTCGTGACACGAAGGATGCCTACTACGTTGCTGCTGACCCGGTCGATGGCATCGTCGTGAGCACGAAGTTCTATGCTGATGAATCGCTCGTGAACATTGAGGCGTTTGACTCACGGGATGGGTTCCGCAAGCTGTGGGGTCAGACGACCCGCATCAGCCCGCGTCAGGTCGATATCGATTCGACCAACGGTCTGCTCTACGTCGGTTACACCGGCACGAGCGCCGAGCGCGGTGGGTTCTCGGTGCACGACCTCGCAACTGGTAAGTTGCTTGGCGATTTTGCGGGTCCCGAGTACGGCAAGGACGGGTATGGCATTGTGGTTGACGAAGAGCGCCAGCGGGTGTTCGTCGCAAACCGTGACTTCCGTCTGAACCCTCCCGGCGAAGAACTTGTTGGCGCGGCGGTGACCGTGAGCGAGCGCGTGCTTGATGGCGAGCCTGGTGATGGTGAGCCGGGCGACGGCGAACCGGGCGATGGTGAGCCGGGCGATGGTGAGCCGACCGACCCGCCGACCGGCACCGAGTACGTGCCGACTGCTTCAACCGCGGTGGCAAACGCCATCGACGACCCCGACAGCTCAGATACCCGCACGGTCGGCTCTGCGGTGAACCCAAGCTCAGGCAACGTGTTCATCGGCAACGAAATGCGCCCCGCGCGCATTATCGAGTGGAACCCTGTGAGCGACGAAGTCGTTCGCACCATCGAGGTGGCGGGTGCCGAGGGCGAAGGCGTGCGAGATGTCGCGATCGATGCTGATGAGAATGAGCTCTATGTGGCTTATTCGAACCAGCTCATCGTGCTCGACATCGACTCTGGTGCGATCAAACGCGGTCCGTTCTCGTTCAACGGCAGCGCGCGCGGCATGGATATTGACACGGTCACGAAGCGCGTCTTTGGCGCAACTCGTGGCACCGGCGTAGATATTCTCAACGGCGTCACCGGTGAGCGCATCGAGACGTTCGCCCCGTCACTCACGGGCTGGCGCACCCACGGTGTCGAGTTCGATGAGGTCAACGGGCTGCTCTACCTGAGCAACAGTGACGCAGATGGCTCGACCGAGGGTGTTCGCGTGTACGACGGCGAGACACTTGAGCTGGTGCGCGCACTCGAAGTTGCGGCCGCCGACTTCAGGTCGATCACGGTTGACCCGGTGGCTGAGCGCTTCTACGTGGGGCACCAGAGCTCAACCTTTAACCAGAGCGGTGTGAGCGTGTACTCGACCGACACCTTTGAACTGATCGTGACACTGTCAGATCATGCCTATGGCAATAAGGTCTATGGTGTTTCGGTCGACTCGAGCCTCGGCAAGGTCTATGTGTCGGCGCGTGATCGCCACCCGGCGTGGATGATCACTCTGCAGCGCCAGGAGTAGAGATGATGGCCTCTCGCTGAGGTCATGAAATCTGCGCCGTGTGTGCGCAGTGCGGCCCCCTTGCCAGTGCGGTGAATATCGCGGTAAGGGGGCCGCGCTGTGTTCATTTCGCTACCTAGAATGACTCTTTTGAAGCACCGCACTGAGTGATATAGTTCTAGTTAAATTAGAACTAATGGTTGAGGTGGTGTGTGATGTTGATTTCGATCGATGCCGCCAGTGAGCGACCAATCTATGAGCAAATCGCAGACTCGGTGAGGCGGGCGATGAGCTCGGGCGTGCTGAAGGAATCAGAGAAGCTGCCGCCGGCAAGCGAGGTGGCTGCGGGCCTTGCCGTGAACAAGCACACCGTGCTTCGCGCCTATCAAGACCTGCGCGATGAGGGGCTGGTCGATTTGCGGCGGGGCAGGGGCGCAGTCGTGACCAGCGCCGCGAACACGCTCGTTGCGCTGCTTCGAGATGCCGAAAAATTGGCAATAAAGGCCGCCGGCCTTGGGGTGAGTGCTGAGACGCTCACTGCCATGGTGGCGCAGGCCTACGAACAAAAGAAGGTGACGACATGAACGTCGATCAAACCGCGACGCAGCAGACGCAATTGGCGTCGGCCCGACACGCTGCCCGAGTGGTCGGTCTGATCTTGCCCCTCACGCTGACATTTGTGGCAACGCTGGTGACCGCCATGTGGGTGCCGCGCATGCCCGACCCGATGGCCGTGCACTGGGGCGCAGATTTTCGCCCGGACGGTTTCGGCCCGCCCTGGTCGAATGTGGCGCTGTCGCTCGGCACCGGCCTGCTGCTCACCGCAATGTATTTCTTGCAGCATCTGCAACGTGCGCGGCCGGGCGCGGCGCAATGGGGCCCGATGCACCGCTTTCTGCCCGCCATGATCTTGGGCACGGTCACCCTCTTGCAGGTGATATCAGTCGCAACTGCGTGGCTGCAGCTCGATGCGGTGCACGCGACCGAGACCCCCGCCACGGGCTGGGTGATCATGATCGCGTTCGTGCTCTGGGTCTCGGTGTCAGTGGTTGCCTACCTGGTGCAACCGAAGTTGCGAATCGACGCGCCCGAGACTGCATTCACCCAGCCCATGCCGTTGAAGGCAGACGAGCGCGCCATCTGGTTCGGCGAAGCGCGTGCCGCGAAACCGTTCGTCTATGTGATGGGGCCGTCGATCGCGGTGCTGTTTGGGGCAACGGTGTGGCTGTTCAGCATTGGTGCCGAGCCGATCGCCGCGTGGATCACCTTGGGGTGCACCGCGCTGCTTGCCGTCTTGTTTCTCACCAACACCTGGTTTCGCGTGCGTGTAGACCGCTCGGGGCTCACCGCGCGATCAGCCGTGGGATGGCCCGTATACCGTGTGCCTATCGAAGACGTGAAAGCCGTGCGCGTGGTCGAGATCAACCCATTCGCCGAGTATGGAGGGTGGGGAGTGAGGCACTCGCCGAACGGATTCGGCATTGTGCTGCGCGCCGGTGAAGGTATTGTGGTTGACCGACACAGTCGTTCGCGCACGTTCGCGGTGACCGTCGACGACGCTGCTTCTGCAGGGTCGCTGCTCGCCGCATTCGCGCCGAACCTTGATGCACCAGACGCGAGATCGAGACAGTGAGCAACGTAAGAAAAAATGACTGATTTGCAAAACGATCAAGAGATTCAAACACTGGGGAGTCTTCGGCAGAATCGACCCGACCGCTTCGCACGGGTGCCCTGGGCTGCGGTCGTGGTGTTTCTGCTGGTGTCGTGTGGTCTTGCGTGGCTTGTTGCTTCGCCGCTGTGGCTGATCGACGAACAGCGGCCCGGCTATTCGGCCTTGTTCACGGTGGTGGCGTCGGCGATGATGTTCACGCCGGCGATCACCACCGTAGTGGTGGTCTTTGTGATGAAGGCGCCGCGTGGCGACCGCATGCGACTGCTTGGCATCTGGCCGTTGCGGCCAGCGAAACGTGTGGTGTGGTTCACGGTGGCTGCCCTGATCGCTCCGCTTCTGCTCACCATTGCGACGGTGCTCGTGTCTGTGCTGTGTGGCTGGCTGACTGTCGACCTGGTGCATCTCTCTGGTTTTCAGCAATTGATCGATCAGCAGCTCGCGTCGCTTGGGTCGGAAGAGGCGGCAGCAACCGCCGCGGCCGCCATGCCGCCGCTCTGGTTGCTCGTGTCACTGCAGCTGCTCATGATTCCATTCGGTGCCCTCTTCAACTCGATCTTTGCGTTTGGCGAAGAGATCGGGTGGCGAGGTTGGTTGCTGCCGGCGTTGCGTCCGCTCGGTCTGTGGCCTGCGCTGCTCGTGAGCGGTCTGGTGTGGGGGCTCTGGCACTCGCCCGTGATTCTGCTGGGATACAACTTTGGTCGCACCGATCTGAGCGGGGTCGCAATCATGACGGTGGGCTGCATTTTTTGGGGTGTGCTCTTCGGTTGGGTGCGCCTACGCAGCGGCTCGGTCTGGCCCGCGGTCATCGGCCATGGTGCGCTGAACGCTTCGGCCGGACTGTTCGCGCTCGTGGGAGCGGCTGGGGTTGAGCCAGAGATGGCACTGGTGAACCCGCTCGGTGTCTCGGGCTGGGTGGTGATCGCTGTGGTCGTGGTGATTCTGCTCGTCACTGGCCAGTTCAAGCGTGAGCCGCAGCTGGCGCCGAAAGCGACAGGCCAACCGCACACAATCGACTACCCCTAGGCGATCACCGAGCGGTCGAAAGGGTCGACGCTGATACCGCGTTCGAGCACGAGCTTGCACCATTCGCGGGCTGAGTGCAGCGAGTGATCGCGAAAGTTACCGCATTCAACTGCAGAGACACCCGGCACTTCACCCCAGGTGACGCGCTCTGCGATGTCAGCAAGTGACGCCTTGATTGCGGCGGCGACCTCGGCAGGCCCTGGCTCACCCCATACGATCAGGTGAAAACCCGTGCGGCAGCCGAACGGCGAAATATCGATGACGCCCTCGAGACGCGTGCGCAACAGCCCCGCGATGGTGTGCTCGATGGTGTGCAACCCGGCGGTCGGAATCTCGCCCTCATTGGGTTGCACGAGACGAATGTCATAGTTGGTGATCGCATCGCCGCGAGGCCCATGCTCGACAGCGATCTTGCGCACATAGGGTGCCCGCACCTTGGTGTGGTCAAGTTGAAAACTTTCAACGGTGGCAAGTTCTACGTCGCTCATCGGGCACCTTTCGTCTGGTGAGTGCGAGGATCAGCAGCCGCTCGCGCCCTCACCTCTCTACGCTATGCGATCCTCGTAGAAATTGTCGTAAACGTCGCTGACGAAGCCGCTTCTGCTCGAAGCGGACTACGCGGCGCTGCGCGAGAGCGCGATGCTGGCGCTGCTCGGTGCGGTGCTGCTGATCTGCACGTCCCACCCGCTGCGTGCCAACTGATCGAGATCGTTTTTGGCGTGCTCGAGCGAGTCGGTTTCGACCAAGTAGAGCGTGCGGCCCGCCGCGCGATAGACGCTGCGGTTGCGTGCCCAGGTGGGTACGACGGGTGTTCCGCTGGTGCTCAGTGCATGGTACGGGGTGCGTAATGGTGTGATGTTGTTGTTCATAATATGAATCCCTTCAGCGCGAAAGCGCAAAAATACACGACCCTGTGTTGGGTCGATTATCGATCGCGCAAGCAACCGGAGAGTGAATGCCGGGTGGCGATCTGGCTCATGTCTGAGTAATTTCAGGTGAGCTGTTGAGCGAAAGCGATGGAGTAGCGGGAACGCGTTCGACAGTGGACGCGTGACCCAAATCGCGGGCTCAGCTTTACAGTCTACATCAAGACGGGCGTAATTGCTAGACTTTGCCAGATGTCATCGCAACAAACCCTCTTGGAATTCGCCCACTCAGACGAGGCCGAAAAGTTTGCGGCAGCCTCGGTGCCGCACCTTGTGACGGGCGTTGGCAAAATCAACGCCGCCTTGGGTTTAACCGAAGCGCTGCTCGCTGCGCCCGCCGAAAGAATTGGTCGGGTGGTCGTGCTGGGAACTGCCGGTGCCCTCAACGACGACGCCCGGCTAGACACCGTCTACCAGATCGAGGCGGTCGTGCAGCACGATTTCTCGTTGCCCTCACCAAAACTCGTACCGAGCGGAGCAATCGTCGCACCGCACACCGCACTGCTCGCCACCGGCGACGTGTTTGTGCAGAATGACGCGCAACGACAGTCGCTCGCCGATCTCGGCGCCTCGCTCGTCGACATGGAGAGCTATGCCTATGCGGCAGTCTGCGATCGGCTCGGGGTGCTGCTGCAGATCTTTAAGGTGCCGTCAGATTTTGCCGACAGCTCGACGACGCAAGAAGAGTGGGACGACATCGCGGTTTCGAAGAGTGAACAACTGTTTGCATTCGTTGAGAAGCATCTGCCCGAACTGTTAGCTTGAAGCATGACTGAAATTCATGCCACCGGGGTCAGCGAGATGCACTATCAAGCTGAACGAGCCATCATCACCGCGCGCGTCTCCGTGACCTCAACAGATCGATCGCGCAGCATCGCTGCCGCAACCGAACTGCACAATCAGGTGGCTGCGCGCGCGCAACAGCTTCGCAATAGTGGCGACGCAACTTGGCACGCCGCGCACCCGATCAGCACATACGCGAGAAAGACGTACGCTGAAGGTTCGAAGCAGCAGGTGCTCATCGAGCATGTGACGTCGAGCCGCGTGCAGATGAAACTCTCGAACTTCTCGCTGGTGAGCGCGGTCGTCGCCGAGCTGGCTGAGGCGGGGGTAGAAACGGGCGTCGAATGGGCGCTCACCGATGCATCGCGGCGCACGCACGAGCGGGCGGGGCGCAAGCACGCAGTGGCGGCGGCGCGCGTGATTGCAGACGATTATGCCGAGGCGCTCGGCGAGCGGGTCGTCAGGGTGCTGCGAGTCTCTGATGAGCAACAGTACGGCGGGCCGCAGGTTCGCGCGATGGCAGCGAGCATGCCTGAGCAGACAGCCGAAGTGACGATTGCCGAGATCACCGTGCGCACCGCGATCGCAGGAGTCTTTGAGAGCGCCTAGCGTTTTGGCAGCGAGTGGTTTCGGCCGTCGATTCGCGCATCGGCGAGGATTGGCGTAAGCTTTTCCGCGGTGACGTGTCCGAGCGGCCGAAGGTGCGACTCTCGAAAAGTCGTGTGTAGTGACCCTGCACCGTGGGTTCAAATCCCACCGTCACCGCCAGAGAATACCCCCGAAAATCGTTGGAAAATCAACGAAGTTCGGGGGTTTCGTCGTTCTCAAAACCGGCTCGTGACAGCGGAAAGCTAACAGCAATCTCACGTCATCGCTGTGGAGGCGTCACGTTCAGCTATGGCGGAGGAACGTGGGTATGGAGGAGGAATTCCCCGAAAACCTCCTCCATACATCGAATCCTCCTCCATGCCGAACGAAACGCACCCACCCCGACCGAACTCAGTGCGCTCCGCGCACCGCAAGAGCCGCGGCGAGTCTCTCTAAGCAGACCAACACCCCAGGGTCTGCTGCTCTAAGAGGTTTGGGGTAGTCTGTGCTTAGTTTTGCTGGTGCTGATGGATGAATTGGGTGTGAGTCAACGTTGACCAAGGAAGCTGATCCGTCTGAGTCGGTAGAACCGTCGACTGATGACGCTCCAGTTAGACGTCGGAAGCTTAAGCCTCAAGCAATCGCCGCGATTATCCTTGCAGCAGTGTTAGTAGCCGTCGGCGGCGCTTGGTTAGCAAACGATCTCTCACAACGCCGCGCTGTGCCGGATCTTGCAGGTACGACGTTGCAGGCGGCACTAGACGCAGTAGCTGCTGTTGACCTTGAACTCGATGTCACTGCGTCCGACATTATCGCTGGTCTCAGGGATGAGAACACAGTAGTTGCCCAGCAAACCCCAGCCCCCGGCGAAATACTGAAAGCAGGCGATGCCGTAAGTATTTTCGTAGAAGGACGAGAAGTTCTTGTCCCTGAACTCACTGGACTCTCCCTGAGCGACGCAAGAATTGCCGTTAGCAAAGCGGAATTTACACTCGTCCACGAGTTTGGTGACACCCAAACACCAGATAGCTGGCTCATTAGTAAACAGAGCATCCGGGCAGACAATCGACACCCAGCTGGCAGTGAGATTGACGTTTCCTTTGAGGTCCCCGAGATTCTTATGCCTGAAGTCCTGGGCTCCGAAGTTGAAATGGCCCGGAGCGATTTGCTCGGGCTCGGTCTGCTTGTCGTTGAGGTCGGTGAAGGTACTCACGTTGCTTCGGCCTCGACAACATCAGGTGAACTGATCGAGCCCTTCGCCAAGGTTGAGTTAGTCCTTGGTTTTGCGGTGGCAGATGTCGTCGGCATGACGTTCTCAGAAGCAAGAGAGGCTCTTTCGAGTTTTCCAAATGTCACGACGAATGGTCACCATTCACGTCCAATCACCTCACAGAGTGTGCCAGCAGGGTCATTCATCACGAAAGATACCGAGATTGTGCTGACTAGTCCTGGTCCGGAGACGGTCTATCGGATCATTGGTAATGGATCTTCAGCGATGATTACTTGGTCCGCTCCAGGGTCGTTCAATATTCATCAGGATACTAACGCTTCTCTTCCTTGGGAGGTGAGATTCCCCACTGATTCCGGGTATACGAATTTCAACGCTCAAATTAATGACGGTGACTCGATTACCTGCCAGGTGGAGCGGAACGGTAAAATTGTTAGGGAGCTCACGTCCACTGGATACTTCGCCTTTATTTCCTGTTAGCACGTCGAGTGGGCAGGAACCGCCACAGTTAACTGTGAGGTTTTCGAAGGCCTCATAATTCAGTCTTGTCCCTCAGAAGGGCATCCGAGCAAACCTCCAAGAAAATGCTGAAAAATACTTGAATTTGGGGGTTTTGTTTGCATGGGCGATGCCCTCGACAACATGTTGTCAACGGGCGCCAGCGATCCTCGGATATTCACCTAGCAACACGCACCCGCAACGTTGATTCGTCGCTGCCGCACTAGATAAACTATTTTCGGGAACATGACCGCCGAAAACTGCCAATGGGGGCACAAGCGATGAAGCGAACGCGCATACAGAAAATCACACTGGGGCTCTCGGCCCTGGCACTCGCAGTGACGGGGGTTGTCGCTCCGATGGGTGCAAGCGCTCCGGCAGAAGCTGCGGGCAAATGTGTGAACTACAACTACTCGCAGGGCGGCTATGCCTCATGCATCGGCTACATTCAGCAGCTGCTGAATGACAAGTACAGCCCAAAACTCGTGGTCGACAATGACTTCGGGCCGAAAACCCGCGCAGCCGTCATCTCGGTGCAGAAGCGGTACGGGCTGAAGGTCGACGGTATCGTTGGCCCCCAGACCTGGAACGTCAGTTGCCACCCGCAACGTGGCCCCGGCCCCGTGCCAGGCTGGCCATATGCTGCCGCTCGTGCGGCTGGTTGCCCAGGCTCGTAAACTCGTAAAGTTCTGCCGCAGCCTCGCAGGCTGGTTGCCGACCCCCTCCAGGGTCGGCCCAGCTGCGCGCTACTCGCAGGCCAAGCCGTCCCCGTCCCCGTCTCCGCGGTGGCCGGTACCGTACTGGAACCAGTTGTAGGCGTCGAGCTGGGCGGGGTCGTCGCGGTTGAATGGCCCGGTCGGGTGGCCGGCTGCGTTGCGCTTGAGGGCGGCGCAAGACGGGTATTCCATGTACCAGGGCGATTCGGCGGGGGCTGGTGCGGCGGCTTGCTGTTCGGCAGCTGCTTGCTCTGCTGCTGCCAGCGCGGCGGCCTGCTCCGCGGCGGCCTGCTCCGCTGCTTCTCGCTCCGCAGCTGCCTTCTCATCGGCAGCCTGAGCGCAGGCAGTCGTGACAACCTTCCCGTCAGCTGTCAGGGTCGCCTTCTGGACTGCATGGTAGTTGGTTTCGTTCGGGTGGGCAGGGTGCCCTTCAGTGGAGTCGTAGCGTGCGACCGCGTTGCCGGCCTGGAGCTGAGATCTTCCGAGGTCGACGCCCCGTTTGTCTAACACGTACCGCAGGAGTCGGTCGTGCCTGTCTTTGTCGTGTTGCCCCTTCGGGAGTTTGAGGGTGACGGTGTCTCCCACCGAGATCTTGCTGTCGATCAGAGCGGTCGCCTCGTCGTACCCACACTCACCAGACTCGGGGGTGTCGATACCGATCAGGCGGACGGTTCCCAGGCTCGTCTTGATTGTGTCTCCGTCCACCACCTCAAGCAACTTGGCTGTGGTGATCGTCATCGAGTCGTCAACAGGCGCAGGCGTGGGGGCAGCCGTCGGTGTTGAGAGTGGGGCCGGTGATTGCGTTGTCTCAGTTGGGATTGCACATTGAGTTAACCCGCCGACCAGCGCGACAGCAAGCACGAGGGCACCGGCCGTTCTGCCAGCTGAAATGGTGAACGGCTTCTCAGGCCTCTTGATACGAGCACGCATGGGCTCAGCATACAAGGGGCTCGGAAGAGAAAGACCCGTCGCACTGCTGGCACCGGCATCTCGAATCGTTCATAGGTGTCGAGAATGGAAGAGCGATCTGGCAGAGTGGAGATATGAGCCACCACACCTCGCTATTCACCGGTTACCTTGCCCGCGCTGCCCGCGCACTTGTTGAGATTTCGGCCGAACACCTCGCGCCTGAGGCCGGGCTCACGCACGATGAGCTGCGTGATTTTGAACGAGGTAACACCACGCTTGCAGTTGAGCGAGCCGCTGCCCTGCAGGCGGCGCTCGAAGCTCACGGCGCAGTGTTCTTGGCCGATGGTGAGGGCGGCTTCGGCTACGGTGTGCGTTTGAAATTCTCACGCACCGGTTCAAAGCGCATCGACACTTGGGAGGGCGAGGGCGGCCCCGCTGCCGAAGACGACGTGTAGGTCGCCTGCCAGAGAGTCCACCTGCGTGAGTGGTCACGTTAAAAACCGATCGCCAGCTCGACGACGAAAGCCCGCTTGACGGCGAGAATGAACCGCCGTAGAGCGGGCTTTCGAATCGATGGTGAAGAGCGAACTCGCACCAGAGCGCTATTAGCGGAACGCTGACTCGCCGGTAAGCACCTGACCGAGCACGAGCGTGTGCATCTCGACGGTGCCCTCATAAGTGAGCACCGATTCGAGGTTGTTTTGGTGACGGATCACCGGGTATTCAAGCGAGATGCCGTTTGCGCCAAGGATCGTGCGTGCCGTGCGGCAGATCTCGATCGCCTCGCGCACGTTGTTGAGCTTGCCGATGCTCACCTGCTCTGGCCGCAAATTGTTTTGGTCTTTGCGGCGCCCCAGGTGCATGGCGAGCAGGTAGCCCTTCGTGTATTCGAGCGACATGTCGGCCAGCTTCTGCTGGGTCAGTTGGAAACCGCCGATCGGTTTGCCGAACTGCACACGTTCCATCGAATACCGGCGCGCGACCTCGATGCTCGAGCGTGCCGCGCCAAGAGAACCCCAGACAATGCCATAGCGGGCCTCGTTGAGGCACGACAGCGGGCCCTTCAAGCCGCGCGCTTCGGGCAGCATGGCCGACTCGGGCAGACGAACATTATCGAGCACAAGCTCGCCAGTTGCTGACGCACGCAGCGACATTTTGTGTTTGATCTCAGGTGCCGAGAAGCCAGGGGTGTCCGTGGGCACGACGAAGCCGCGCACGCCCTCGTCGGTTTGCGCCCACACGACGGCGACGTCGGCGTAGGGAGCGTTCGAGATCCACATCTTGCGGCCGTCGAGCACCCAGTCTGAGCCGTCGCGGCGTGCGCGGGTCTGCATCGCGCCCGGGTCAGAACCCACATCGGGTTCGGTGAGGCCGAAACAGCCGATCGCTTCACCAGCAGCCATGCGGGGCAGCCATTCGTTCTTCTGATCCTCGGAGCCCCATCGCCAAATCGCGAACATCGCCAGCGACCCCTGCACTGACACGAGCGAACGCAGCCCTGAGTCGGTTGCTTCGATTTCGAGGCAGGCGATGCCGTATTCGGTGGCGGTCATGCCGGCACAGCCGTATCCTTCGAGGTGCATACCGAGCACGCCGAGCGAGCCGAGTTCTTTGGTGAGTTCGCGAATGTTGGGAATGCCGCCCTGCTCGAACCACTCGGCGATGTAGGGCTCGGCGATGGTGTCAAGGGTCTGACGCACGGCAGAACGAATGGCCTTTTCGTCTTCGCTCAGCAGGTCGTCGAGCCCGGCGGGGTCTGTCGGGTCGAGTGCCGGCAGCTTGGTGGGGTCGTGGTGGCTCATGATTTCTCCTGTTCTAGCCAAGCGCGCACGGCTTGGTCATGTTCACCAAGACGGGGCGGCGCTTGGTATCGGGTGACTGGGGTTGCTGAATACGAAATCGGGTGGCGCACTTGTGCAGGTTGGCCTCGGCCAACCTCAACGGCCGGTTCGAGACCCAGCTCGGTGGCAAGCGCGAATCCCTCGGCGATACTGCCCACATTACCTGCGGGCACGCCGACCGCGAGCAGCCGTTTGACCCATGTGCTCGCGTTCTCGCGTGCAAGCAGGGTGCTGAGCGCGGCAACGAGCTCGGGGCGGTGTTCGACTCGGGCGGCATTTGTTGCAAAACGAGCGTCCTCTGCCAGCGACTCGTCGCCAATCGTGAGGGCGAGCTTCTTGAACTGACCGTCATTGCCGCAAGCGATCGCGATTGGTCCGTCGGCGCAGGGTAGCAACTCGTAGGGCGCGATTGAGGGATGCGCGTTGCCGAGGCGGCCGGGTGGGCGACCCGTTGCCAGAAAACTCGACGCCTGATTGACGAGTGAAGCAAGCAAGCTTGAGAGAAGATTGACTTCGACATGCTGACCCTGGCCCAAGCCTCTACGGGCATATAGCGCTGCGAGTATGCCGAGTGCGGCATCTTTGCCAGTGAGCACGTCGACAAGTGCGACACCAGACTTCATCGGCGTGCCGCCAGCCGCGTCGGGTTCGCCAGTGATTGACATGAGACCGCCGACGGCCTGTACGAGAAAATCGTAGCCCGGCAGGTGGGCGCCCTCGCCGCTGCCGAAGCCGCTGATCGAGCAATAGACGACTTCTGGGTTGAGCGCGTTGACGCTGTCATAGTCGAGCCCAAACTTGCCGAGTGCGCCGGGCCGAAAGTTCTCAACGAAGATATCGGCTCTGCTCGCCAATTCACGGGCGAGAGTGAGGTCGTGAGGGTTGCTGAGGTCGAGCGTCACTGACTCTTTGTTTCGGTTCGCGCTCTCAAAATATGAGGCGCTGTTGTCAGTCCACGGCGGCCCCCAGGCGCGGGTGTCGTCACCGCTGCCTGTGCGTTCAACCTTGATCACCCTGGCGCCCAGGTCGGCAAGCATGGTGGTTGCGTAGGGCCCGGCCAACACGCGACTGAAGTCGGCAACCAGGATGCCGTCGAGTGGAAGAGTCATGATGTTTAGTCTGACTGAGACTAGCGATGATTGGAAGTACCGATTTTGTGCTCGAATAATACCTTTTAGGTATCGTTATTGAGAGTGGACGACACTTGGATCAGTGCCTGCAGTGCCGGGTTTGCGTCGTCTCGGCGCCAGGCAAGACTCACCTCGACTTCGCCAAGATTTGGCTCGAGCGGGCGAAACTGCACGGTGTGCACAGGCACGTTATCGCGCACCCCCGAAAACGTCAGCGCGATACCGACGCCTGCGTCGACCATCAATAGTTGGGTCGCCGAGTCGGGCGCGGTTTCTACGATTCGCGGGAGGTATGCGCCTTGCCGAGCGAGTTCGCCAAGCCGTGATGAGAGTGTCGCACCAATGCCACCGGGCCGCACTACCCACGGCTCTTCGGCAAGATCGGCAGGGGTGAGAGATTGTTTGGCAGTGAGTCGGTGCCGTTCTGGGAGTGCGACGACCAACTGTTCGCGGGCGATGACCAGTGCATCGACAGAGGCGGGCAGTGCATCCCAGCGGCCGACGATCGCATCGAGCGAGCCCGAAAGCAGCCGTTCGAGCCCTGGCTGCGACAGCTGGGCGCCCTGCAATGCAAGGGTGAGGCCTGGCCGTTCTTCACGCACCTTTTGTGCGAGAGCGCTCACGATTGTGCTGACTGAGGCACCCGAGAATCCCAGACGCAGCCTGCCGGTTTCGCCGCGCTGGACGCGTCGAACGAGTGGTTTGATGCGCTCTGACTGCATGACCAGCTCGCGCGTAGGCTCGACGAGCGCCTCACCCACCGCAGTGAGTGTGACTTTGCGGGGGCCGCGCACGAAGAGTTCTGCACCGAGTTCGTCTTCGAGCGCCCGAATCATTCGGCTCAGTGGGGGTTGCGCAATGTGCAGGCGCGCGGCAGCACGACCAAAATGTAGCTCTTCGGCTACTGCGAGAAACGCGCGGGCTTTGTTGACCTCCACGTACCTGAGGGTACTCGCTTTCGACGGCGGCGCGCGGGGCGGCACACACAGGCGATGCCCAGAACGATTTGTGAGGGCGAAGGCATGAGTGAGACAGGCAATCAATCAGGTGCGGCTTCGAGCTTCTGGCGCAAACCAGCCGTTATTATCGCGTGCACACTCGCCGCGGTGTTGGTCGTTGGCGGGGGCGGTGCAGCTATTGCGCTTGGAATCGCCGGCACCGGCGCAGACAACTCATCGACAAACGCGCCCTCGAACACATCACCCGCGCCGCCAGCGACGCCGACGCCAACAACCGAACCCGCCCCAGCCCCTTCAGGCCCCGAGCTGATCGCCGAGGCAGAGCACCCGCACGATGCGTCGTCACTGAGCTGGGCAATCTCTACGGCGGTGGCAGCGGCAGACGGTGTCGGAGCCACCGAGATCGAAGTGCAATCTGCGAGCTGGAAGGTTGAGGTGCAGCGAGCCGACGGCACAGAGGCCGAGGTGACGGTGTCGTTTGATGGCCGCACTAATATCGATGACGAAGACGATGATGACGACGACCCGCTCATCGATCTTGCAAGACTGCCCGATCTCGTCAGTGTTGCGCTCGCCGCGGCCGGTGGGGGTGTGGTTGAACAGATCAGCACCGACGACGACGATGACCACTTCTATGAGGTTGAAGTGCGACTCGAGAATGGTACTGAAGTTGAAGTCGAGCTCGACCAGGCACTGAATGTGCTCGAGATCGACAGAGAGTAGCTCGACGACAGGGACTAGTGGGTTTGAGTCGGCGATCGAACGCCAAAAGTTCGGTGCCCGTCAGTTGTGAAGGAGCTTCGAAGAAGCTGCGAAGAAGCAGAGGTGTCGAGGATCAGCAGGCCCGATATCTGAAGCCCCGTCTCGCTAGCACTCTCCATCGCAACTGGGCCTGTTCATAACCGGTTCCACGTATCAGCCCGTGACCAATTCACCTCTTGCCAGTCGTCGGCATGAAAGTTGAACATGGCGACCGCGCAGGTCGGCATGCGGTCAATTTCGCCGGCAGACAACCGTGACGCGAGCTCGGTGATACCCGGGTCGTGAGCGACCAGCAGCACCGCGGACACCCTTGAGTGTGCTGCCGCGGCGCTCAGCTCTTCTGCCGACGCCAAGTAGAGTTCGTGGTCGAGACTGAACTGATGCTCGTCAGCTAGCGCAAGCGCAGTCGCAAACTCGGCCGCAGTGGTGCGGGCCCGTGTCGCGGTGCTTGAGATGATGCGTTCGATGGGCAAGATCGAGCCGCTTGTGTTCAGCTCGGCAAACTTTCTCGCCTTCGCTGGCGCATCGCGACGACCGCGTGCATTCAGCGGCCGGTCGTGATCGGCGAGGGCCGGTTCTGTCCAGTCTGATTTTGCGTGTCGCACGAGTACGAGTGTCAGCATACGTGTCACTGTACGTCAGAGCACGTTGAAGGGCACGCGAAAAATTCATTCTGGAAAACCAGAATCGAACTTCAGGGCTACCCCGCTGTGCGGTCCGGCACCGCACCCGTAGCGTTGATGCCATGAGCACTCACATGGAAACACACAGCCGCATCGGTTTCGGCCGCGTCGCGCTCACCGTCGTGCATCTCGCCTTTCTCGGTGCCTTTGGCTGGGCCGCCCTGAGCATTGTCGTGAGTCTCGTCGCGTTGGGTCTCAGCTTGGTGTTGTTGGCCGGTCTCGGCCTGGTGGTGCTCGTGGGCGTGGTGTATCTCTTGTTCGGTCTTGGCTGGTTCGAGGTGCAGCGCGTGCACGGGCTCTACGGCGGCGGCGCAGGCCCGCTCCGTTGGCAGCCCCGTGTCGGCCCGGGATTCAAGGGTTGGCTGATGGCCACCGTTCGGCAATCAGTTGATGGCTACATGTGGCGCGCGCTATTGAGTTTCACGCTCGCCACAGTGTGTGGCGTGATCGTGCTGTGGCTCGCTCAGCTTGCCGCGTGGTTGCTTGTGGTCACCATCGGCGGCGGCCAGGCCGTGCGCAGACCGATGAACTTCATGGGTGACTTCAGCATGAACTGGGTGACCCACCCGTTCTGGTCGGGGCTCGCAGCGCGCGGTGCACTTGCCTTGATGATGCTGCTCGCGTGGTTGCATGCGGTGATTGCGCGTTCGTTGCTCGCTTCGCCGACCCGCCGCGCGTTGACGGCAGAGGTACGTACTAAGACCGCACAGCGTGAGGGCGCGGTGCGTGCGGCTGAGGTCGAGCGCACGCGCATTGAACGTGATTTGCATGATGGTGTGCAGCCGCGTTTAGTGTCGATTGGCATGACACTTGGGCTTGCGCAGCAGAAGATTGACGAGGATCCGGCCGCCGCAAAAGCGCTCATCAGCGAGGCGCACACCAGCACCAAGGCGGCGATCACCGAGTTGCGACAGCTTGCGCGGGGAATTCACACCTCGGTGCTTGACGATCGTGGGCTCGACGCCGCGTTGTCGGCGTTGGCTGCACGCAGCCACATTCCGGTGCGACTTGATGTGGGCGCCGAGACCGCCACGCAGGCGCAGGTCGGTGCCTCTCGTGACGCAGAGGCCGCTGTCTACTTTTCGATCGCCGAGGCTTTGACTAACGCCGCGAAGCATTCGCGTGCGTCTGAATGTCGTGTCACCGTGCGCTTGCATGACGCAGGCACGCCTGCAGCGACCCTGTGGGCGCGCGTCGAAGACAACGGCATCGGCGGTGCGGTCGTGCAACCGGGCGGTGGTCTTGACGGCATCTCGAACCGTGTGCTCGCTGCCGGCGGTACGATTCGACTCGACAGCCCACACGGCGGGCCGACTGCTCTGGAGGTAAGCGTGCCATGCGCATCTTAATTTGTGAAGATTCGGTGCTCTTGCGCGAGGGAATTGTGCGGCTGCTGGTCGACGCCGGCCACGAGGTGGTCGCGGCCCTTCCCGACGCCGAGCATCTTGATGAGACGGTGGATTCAACTTCACCAGAACTGTGCGTGCTTGACGTGCGCTTGCCGCCCTCCTTCACCGATGAGGGTATTCGTGCGGCGCTCAGGTTGCGACGCACACATCCGACGCTGCCGCTGCTCGTGCTTTCGCAGTACGTAGAAGAACGCTATGCAAGCGATCTGATTGGGGCACAGGGTGGTGCGCTCGGGTACCTGCTCAAAGATAGAGTCGCCGATGTCGCTGACTTTCTCGAATCGGTGCGGCGCATCGGCGAGGGAGCGACCGTGCTCGACCCCGAGGTCGTGGCTCAACTCTTGACTCGGCAAAGCCGCAACCAGCGCATGGCCTCACTCACTGAGCGAGAGCGTCAGGTGCTTGCCTTGCTCGCAGAAGGCAAATCAAATCAGGCGATTGCGGGCGTGCTGCACCTGAGCGAGGCCAGCATCGAAAAGTACATCACCGCCATCTTTCAGAAGCTTGGACTTGAAGCTGACGAGCACGGCAACCGACGTGTGCTTGCAGCACTCGCGCACCTCGAGAACCACACGAATTAGCGACAAGGAGCGCAGCGCATCATGAATATGAACGACACGAACCCGATAAACCCGATTGACCAAACGAATCAGACGAACCCGACGAACCAGGCAAGTCAGCGCAAGCCGAACTGGGTGCTCATCACCACCGCGGTCGCGGGTGGTGTTGTCTTAGTAGGGGGAGTCGCGGCAGCTGCGATCGCAGGCTTCGCCTCCGTCGCGAGCCCTGCCGCCACGCAGGGTGGGCAGAACTCGGTTCATGTGAGCAAGATGCAGAAGCTTGAGATCGATTCGTCTGCCACAGACTACACCCTGGCCTGCGACAGCTCTTCTGGCTCACCTGCAAACGATGCCGTGCTGACGGTCGGTGAGGGTATGCAGGTGTGGACGATGCACCTCGACGGTGAAACTCTGCAGGTGACGCCTGAGCGGGGGCTATTTGGCTGGTTCAGAAACTTCGCTCCTT
>JAAZHL010000411.1 GCA_012510755.1 Leucobacter sp. | reverse complement strand
TGTATATTGTGAGCGCATAGTCCAGCAGGACACATCCGCTTGGCACTGGCGTTACGGGTGTATTACCGGAGCGCAAGAATGCCATTGGCAGGAAATTGCCAATAGCGTCAATCTGCTCAGGATAATCCAAACAGCGCTTTATTCCAGAGGCGATTAGCCGGGAGCGAACAATATCTTTAACCGGTTCTATTTTATTTACCACTTTTCACCGCCTTGCGAATTGCAGTCGTGAGCATATCCATAATACGCCGCGCTTGCTCCGATGTAAAGCCAAAATGCTTGCGCTGCGGTTGACCGTTCCCGGTTTGATGATATAATGCAATCAATGCGCGCTGGCGATCACCATAGCTGATATTGGCGTTATTGTTCGTAGCCACGACCAGCATTGAGCGGTGCATCTCGCCATTAAATTGCAGATTAACGGGATCAGTAACGCGACCAGCTTCGCCCTTGTATTTTACGTATTGTGGCGAATATGAAGCGAATGGCATGCCGTCAATATCGATGCCCTTCTTGGTTCTGTCTATCATCATACGTACGGCTTCGTCACCAATCTTTTTCATAGCAGATGCGCCTACCGAAAATCGCAAATTTGTGCGCGGTACTGAGATAGTATCAATCTTCATCTTGACAACATCCCTTGCGTCACTATGCGATTAGGATCTTTTGCGCTGCCATCGATATTGATGTTAATCCGCTGAATCGCGGAGCGCAGTTCAGCCGCATATCTGCGCGCGTATTCTGTTGCTTTGGTTTGATACAATTGATTGAATCCGCTATTCGCTAAATCCATATAGATAAGCTCCAGCGCTTTCATGTCAATAGCAATCGCAAACGCGTCAATGTTGGTTATTGCATCAATAATTTCTGAATCTGTGTATTGGCTCAGGCGATTATAAAGCGCTGTCAACACATCGTTCTCAACAACAAGATGCGCAATGTCGACTTTGTCTTGCCATGTACGCGAAGCTTGACACACAGTCCATGCAGACGCGTCTGACAGCGTTCCGGTTTCAATGCCGTTTGCGCCAAAGATATAAACGCCATGCCCTTCATTGAGCGCAAATGTGTCAATGTGCGCATCACCAGAATCGTAAAGCGCGACAGATACAGCCTGCACCGGCGGGATGCCCAAAAGATTCTCCTCTACCGCAACGGAAGAAAAACCGCCCGCGGCAAGAGCAAAAATGCCTTTGGCAACATTATCAGAAACCGAAATCGTAGCCGGTGATTCATCAGAAACAGAAATCAAGCCCCATGATTCTGTATATCCGCCAAGGTTATTAATCTCTTTTTCCCAGCGTGAGATCGTGTCAAGCGTTGCAAGTGTTTTCATCATACATCCTTAAATGTGCGGGGCGGCAAGGAGGAAACCGCCCCGCTTGGGAGGGAGTGTTAGGTCATCACCACATAGGCGTCCACTTTCTCAGTTGACTCATTGGCTGTGGTGGTATAGGTTAGCTTAAGGAAACGATAGTTATCCGGTAGTGAGTCCCGGATAATCTCTTCTACAATCGTGTCTCCAGCAGCATAAGAAAAGCCATCTCCCGTAGCTGTTTTGGTAAAGAGCACCTTGTCCAGCGTGTCGGTCGGTGTGCTGGTGGGGCCATAGCTGGCTACAATGGTCAATTTAAATGTGTTTGCAACCTCGATGTCGGTGTTTGCCTTTACTACGATTTTAGCAAGTCCACCAGAGTTTCCGCCATAGTCAACGACATTGGTTGAATCTACGTTTGTGTTGCTCGGAAGGGTCTGTGCGGAGCTGAGGATCAATTTTTGATCCACGACATAGGAACGATTTTTATAAGCCATTATTTACCTCTTTTTTTAGTCCAGCACGTCGGTTTCTGTGCTGAGGATTGATTCTTCCAGAACGACCGGGATGCCATCCCAATCGGATACTACGGTGTTGAAGCCGGTATCGCCGGGAGCTATGCTTAGCTTGCCGTATTTAATCTCTTTTATGTATCTGCGTCCTTCGCGATTCATATATAGGAATGTTTTGCCATCAGCAAGACCCTTGACCGCGTCAATCAGCAAGTCAATCTGTGCAGCAGTGGGTTTGTGACCGCTATCGATTTGGGTGATTGCGGCAACAGACGCCTTCGATGGAGCGCACAGAGCGGCATTAGTCCAGAAGTTTGCGCCATAGACAAGCGACCTGGCTTTTGTGGTAGTGTCTGCGGTAGGAGCCTGAAGAGTGCCACCGCCGACCAATTCGATCTGCACGACGTCGCCATTAGCTTCCTGCGGCATTACAACTTCGGT
>JAAZHL010000107.1 GCA_012510755.1 Leucobacter sp. | reverse complement strand
CCATGCTCTCACCCTCAACGAGCACTCGCTGCCCGTTAAAGCTGAAGACGCCGCCGATGGCTACGCTCACGAGCACCCCCAGCAGCGCAATATGAAAGATGAGGTTGCCGGTCTCGCGCAGGTAGCCGCGCTCGGCTGAGACTGAGACCTCGCTGACGCCGCGGCGGGTGACCCGCTGAATGTCGGCCCGGTAGTGCTGGCCGCGCAGAATAGCCTGTGCTTCTTCGATGGCACGCTCGGCGAACGCCTCACGCTGGGCCGGGCTGGCATTCGGGTTTGAGATGCGCTGTTCGGCGAAACCTGCCATGCGCTGCAATCGCGCAGGGGTACGGGGTGGTGCGCTGCGTAGCGCCTTGTAGTGGTGCGCAATGCGCGGCAGCACGCAGCCGATCAGTGAGATGAACAGCAGCAGGTAGATCGACGAGAACCAAACCGATGAATAGACGTCGAAGGCCTGAATCGGAAACGCGTCGAGCACCTTGAACAGATCGGGGTGGTCTTGCTGATACTGAATGACACCGTTGGGGTCGGCACTGCGTTGTGGAACGAGTGATCCTGGAATCGTCGCGACCGCAAGCAGCAGCAACAGAATCAACGCGACCCGCATGCTCGTCAGCTGACGCCAGAACCATCTCAGGTAGCCGCGCACCCCGAGCTCGGGTGAGACGATTCGGTCGTCGCGCGACGACTGCGCGGGGCCGCGGGCGCCGTCGTCATAGTCGTCGGGTCGCCCGGTGTGAGCCTGCGGGTTTCGTGTGTCAGAGAAGCGTGCCAAAGTCGCCCATCACCGCCTGTAGTGAGTACATGATTCGACTCCACACCCCGGTCACCATGAGCAGGCCGATGAGAATCAGCAGGCCGCCGCCGATGAGGTTTACCGCACGCATGTGCTGCTTAAAGAATGTCATGGTCTGGGTCATCCAGCCGAACCCAAACGCTGCAAGCACGAACGGCAGGCCAAGCCCAAGACTGTAGGCGATACCGAGCACCGCAGCGCGGCCCACCGAACCCGATTGCAGCGACAGGGTCATCACCACGCCGAGCGTGGGGCCGATGCAGGGGGTCCAGCCGATCGCGAACACGGCCCCGAGCAGGGGCGCTCCGGCGAGCCCGAGGCGTGGTTTAAGACGCAGGCGCGAGGTGCGCTGCATGCCGCTGAACAGGCCCATAAACACGAGCCCCATGACGATGATCACCACGCCCATCACGCGCACGATGAGATGTTCATATTCGAGCAGCCACACCCCCACCGTGCCGGCAAGGCTGAGCATCGCCACGAACACGATCGTGAAGCCCAGCACAAACAGCAGTGAGCCCACCACCATTCGGCGACGTTCGGCGAGCTGCGCCCGCTTGGGGTCGGCGCCCGCGGCAGACCCGCTCTCGCCAGCGATGCCTGAGACGTACGCGAGGTACCCGGGAATCAGCGGCAACACGCACGGCGACAGAAACGAGACGAGACCTGCGGCGAGCGCAATTGCCGCAGCAACGAGCAATTGCCCATCGGCGACGGTCTGTTCGATTCCCACCGGCTCTCTTTCTACCCGCGGGCCCTAGTTTTGGGTCTCGGCCACAGTCTCGGCGACGAGGGTGCGCAGCTGCGAGGCTGCGGCGAGCTGCCCGACCACGCGGTGCGCGACCCGCCCTTCGGCGTCGAGCACGAGCGTCGTGGGCACCGCGTTCAGGGGCACCTGACCGGCAAACGCCTGCTGTGCGGCGCGGCCGCCCTCGCTGTCGAGAATAGAGGGGTATGCAACGCCGAACTGTTTCGCGAACTGCACGGCCTGAGCAGCTTGATCGCGGGTGTTCACCCCCACAAACTGCACGCCCTCAGATTCGAACTCTTCATACACCTCAACAAGATCGCCCGCCTCGGCACGGCAAGGTGCACAACCCGCGTACCAGAAGTTGACGACGGTCACGTGGCCGATGGTGTCGTCTGAGCTGAAGAAGCCGCCGTGCTCGGTGACGCCCTCGAACTGCACAGGGTCGGTGCGGTCTGACTGCGCAAACGACGTCGTCGCACCGTCACCGGCGATGTAGCCTTTGTCACCTGATTCTTCCCACTGCGCTTGCAACCCAGCGTCTGACGAGCAGCCGACCAGCACGAGGGCTGCCGCCAGCGGCAGTGCGGTCAGTGGCGCTGCCACCCGCGCGAATCGCGAACGGCCGCGACCGTGAGCCGTCGAAAAGGCACGCATCAGACTGCCCCCACATCAGTGGATTGCTGCATCAGCGCGGCCGCAGGCGTGCGATATTCGACCTCAAACCAGCGGCCCCCGCGGTTCTCGAAGGTCGTGATGCTCGAGAGTTCACACCTGCGCTTCGCTGGGTTGTGAAAGAGCGGCTCACCGTTGATGTCTCGGTGCGCCGCCCAGACGACCGCCTGGTGGCTCACCATCACGATGTCGCCATCGCGGGTGCTGCTCCACGCGTCGTCCATCGCTTCGCGCACCCGCCCGGCGATGCTGCGGTAGGGCTCACCCCAGCTGGGTCGGAACGGGTTGATGAAGCGCCACCAGTTCAGCGGGTTCTTGAAAGCCTGCTTGCCCACTTTGCCTTCGAACGCGTTCGTCGGCTCGATGATGCGCTCATCCGTTTCGATGGGCAGGTTGAAGGCCTGGGAGATCGGTTTGGCCGACTCTTGCGCACGCTGCAGCGGCGAAGCGATGATGCGCGCAACCGCACGATCACTGGCTGCAAGCTCTTGTGCGGCTGCCACCGCCATCTGCTGTCCCAGGTCAGAAAGTCGGTAGCCCGGCAACCGCCCATACAGCAGCCCTTCGGGGTTCTCTACCTCGCCATGGCGCACCAAATGCAACAGTTTGTCGGGCACGGCTCCATTCTAAGTACGCTGCGCTGTGAACATGCTGGCCTCACCGGCTGGCAGGGACCCCCACGGGCAGCACATAGGTAAACAGGTCGAACTGCTTTTTGCCGCCGATAAACAGCCCGTCTCGTTCAGGCACTCGCTCGTAGCCGAGCCTCTCATAGAGTCGGTGTGCGCCCGTCATATTAGGGGCGGTCTTCAAGAACACGGCAGAGAAGCCGACCTCTGCCGCGTGCTCGGCAACGTGTTGCATGAGCGCCGCGGCGATACCCTGACGTCGGGCGCGGGGTGAGACACCGAGCAACCGCAGGTCGAGTTCGTGCGCGGCCACATCTTCGTGCATGCTCGGGCCACCCCTGCGGCTGGTCGTGACGCTTCCGAGCAGTTCGCCAGCCGCGTCGCGAGCCACCCACACATCGAAGCGTTCAGCCCGCGCTGCCGCGGTGCGCATCGGGTCGCCACTGGCGTCGCGAGGTCCGTAGTCATGTGAATATGAGTCGAGGATCAGCCGATCTACCTCGTCGTATTCCTCGGGCCGCGCGAGACGTATCGTGAGCTCGGTCATTTGGTTCCTTCCGTTGCTGGCGCGTCGGCTGAGTGCGCGTGCGTGCCCACTTGCATCGGCGCTGCGCCACTCATGCGCTAGGCCGCCAGCCGAGCCGCGGGCCGATCTCACCGGCGAGTTGGTCAAGAATGTGCTTCCAGTCAGCGAGCTCGAACTCGAACGGCAGCTCGAACAGGTAGTCATCGGCAGCCTGGAACGCGATGTCGTTCTGAATAAAGTCGACGATCTCATCGTTGCTGCCGCTCACGTCGCGAGCGATCAGCGTACGGCCACCGTGCACCTGCTTCGTGCGCGGGGTGCGCGCTTCGACATAGGCTGCGTACTTCTCGCGCTGCGCCGCGGTCGCCCCGTCGGTGGGCACAAAGACTCGTGCCACCGATGTGCGGGCGGCGTCACCCGCCGGGTGTGCGGCACGAAACGCGTCGATCTGCGTACGCTGCCCGGTCGCAAAGTCTTCGACCCCGTTTTCGTACGAGCTGATGTTGCTGACAAGCCAGTTGAGGCCCGCGCTGCCCGCCCACTCTGCCGAGCGCAGCGAACCACCCCCGTACCAGAGACGATCGCTCAGCCCCGCGCTGTAGGGCTCGACGCGGTCGCTGTCGAAGTCACCGCCGATACCGTTGTATTCAGGCACCTCGCGAATTGCTTCGCCGGCGAGCAGGGTGCGCAGCCGCTCGATGCGACCGTACCCGTAATCTTCTTCGCGCCACCCCGAGTCATGGACGAGATCGTTCAACTCGTCGTCATACGCCGGGCCGTGCACGCTCAGACCCGGCAACAGTCGCCCGCTGCTCAGCACGTCGGCGGTGGCGAGATCCTCGGCCAATCGAAATGGATTCTCAAAACCCACCGGAATGACCGCGTTGCCCAGCCCTATGCGTGTGGTGCGCTGTGACACCGCGCCATAGAACACCGCCGGTGACGAGAGGCCGTGCTGCATGTGTCGGGTGCGCACCCAGCCGCTGTCGAGGCCGAGCTGCTCAGCGTATTCGAAGAGCTCGATGCCCTCGTCGTGACCCT
>JAAZHL010000106.1 GCA_012510755.1 Leucobacter sp. | reverse complement strand
CGTGTGAAGAGTGCGAGGGCAAGCGCTACAGCCCAGAAGTGCTGGGTTACACGCTCGGAGGCAAGAACATCGCCCAGGTGCTCGATCTGTCGATGCTCGACGCGCACGCATTTTTTAGTGGGCAAGGCGGGTCTGCCGACGCGCCCGCGACCCCAGAGACGAAGGTGCCGAAGGCCGCGAAGGTGCTCGAGCGGCTCGTTGATGTCGGGCTCGGGTATCTCACCCTGGGGCAGCCACTTTCGACGCTGTCGGGTGGGGAGCGGCAACGCCTGAAGCTTGCAATCGCGATGGCCGAAGAGGGCGGCGTGTACGTGCTCGACGAGCCAACCACCGGTCTACACCTCGCCGATGTCGAGACGCTGCTCGCGCTGCTCGACCGTCTCGTTGACTCCGGCAAATCGGTGATCGTGATCGAACACCATCAGGCGGTGATGGCGCACGCCGACCACATCATCGATATCGGGCCGGGCGCCGGCCAAGACGGCGGCACCGTCGTCTTCGAAGGCTCACCTGCCGAACTCGCTGCGGCACGCGCCACGCTCACCGGCCAGCATCTCGCCGATTACGTCGCGGCCTAAGGCTGCGGCTCGTGAGCACGTCTCACGCCTACACGGCGGGGCCTACCTGGCGGGGCCTACCCACCTACACGGCGGGCACACACATGTCGCTCGGCGCCGACGGCAGCTTGTTGAGTGCACGGATGAGGCGGTACAGCTCACCCGAGGCGCGATGATGTGGAACCATGACGAGCCGCGGCAGGTCAAGGCGATCCTCGTCTTTGATTTCGGGCGTCAGAGGATCGCTGCGCTCGATTCGCCCCGACTCGAGCAGCCCCGCAAACCTGACGTTCAGATCTTCGATTTCAGCATCGGTGGGCGCGCTTCGGAGGCGCAGCACGAGCTTCTCGCGGTGCCAGCGCAGTGAATCGTAGTTGCGCCAAAACTCGGTGATCTCGCGCACCGCTTCATCGACCGAATCGGTGATCAAGACACGGTCGAGATCACCCGCGGTGATCATGCCGGTGGCTTCGAGGTGCTCTTTCGTGAAGCGTTCAAAGCCGCGCCAAAAGTTGCCACCTTCACGATCAAGCAAGACGATCGGTACTGGCACCATCTTTCCGGTCTGCTGCAGGGTCAGCAGTTCGTAGGTTTCGTCCATCGTGCCAAAGCCGCCGGGCAGGCAAATGAACCCGAGCGACTCTTTGACCAGCATGAGCTTGCGGGTGAAGAAATACTTCATCGATACGAGGCGGTCGTTGTGCGCGATGTGGTGGCTCGGCCGCTCTTCAAACGGCAGCCGAATGGACACACCGAGTGATTGCTCGGGGCCGGCACCGATCGCGGCGGCCTCCATGATGCCCGGCCCAGCGCCGGTGACGACCATCCACCCCTGCTCGGCGAGGTCACGCGATGCGGCCTCGGCCTGCTGCGAGAGCGGGTCGTGGGACTGCGTGCGCGCCGACCCAAATATTGTCACCTTTGGGGAGTCGCGAAACGGGGCAAACAAGCGAAACGCACTGCGCATCTCTTCGAGCGCAGCAGCAGAGATTTTCAGGTCGAGACGTGTCGTATTGTCGAGCCCCAGCCCAAGACTTGTGTCAAGCAGGCTTGCCACCAACTTTCGCTGCCAGGTAATACCGACCTCATCGAGCAGGGTATCGATGGCCTGCTGAATGGTGGTTTCTTGAATCGGGTCAGTCGAAGCGTTGTGAGCCATACGCTTCAGTCTAGAAAGGCCGAGTAAACAATTGGCGAGGATCGCCGAGCAGCCTAGACCGTGACCACTTGGGGCTCGCCTGTGCCCAGTTCGTGCCCGCTCTCGGCGGCGATGCGATGGGCTTCTTCGAGCAGCGTCGCCACGATCTCGCTTTCGGGCACGGTCTTGATGACTTCGCCTTTCACGAAAATCTGTCCTTTGCCGTTGCCAGATGCCACGCCAAGGTCGGCCTCACGCGCTTCGCCCGGCCCGTTCACGACGCAGCCCATCACGGCGACCCGCAGCGGTACGCTGAGCCCCTCGAGACCTGCGGTCACCTGATCGGCGAGGGTGTAGACGTCGACCTGAGCGCGCCCGCATGACGGGCACGACACGATTTCGAGTTTTCGCTCACGCAGGTTCAGTGACTGCAGAATCTGCAGACCCACCTTGACTTCTTCGACCGGTGGGGCTGACAGCGACACGCGAATGGTGTCACCGATGCCTTCGCCGAGCAGAATGCCAAACGCAGTTGCGCTTTTGATGGTCCCTTGAACTGCAGGGCCAGCCTCGGTGACGCCCAGGTGCAGCGGCCAGTCCCCACGTTCAGCGAGCTGCCGGTAGGCCTTGACCATCACCACCGGGTCGTTGTGTTTGACCGAGATCTTGAAGTCATGAAAGCCGTGCTCTTCGAAGAGTGAGGCCTCCCACACGGCACTCTCGACGAGCGCCTCTGGGGTAGCTTTGCCGTATTTCTCAAGCAGTCGGGGGTCGAGCGATCCTGCGTTCACACCAATGCGAATCGATATGCCAGCCGCTGCGGCTCGACGCGCGATCTCACCAATCTGGTCATCGAACTTGCGAATATTGCCCGGGTTGACACGCACCGCCGCGCACCCCGCATCGATAGCCGCGTACACGTAATTCGGCTGAAAGTGAATGTCAGCGATGACCGGAATCTGACTCTTCGCCGCGATGATTGGCAAGGCCTCCGCATCATCACGGCTCGGGCATGCCACACGCACGATGTCGCAACCGGCCGCGGTGAGCTCGGCGATCTGCTGCAGTGTGGCGTTGATGTCGGTGGTGGGTGTGGTCGTCATAGACTGCACGCTCACAGGGGCGTCACCGCCGACCAGCACTGCACCGACCTTGATCTGACGCGAGGCACGCCTCGGCGAAAGCACCTCAGCTGCATTCGTTGAACTGGGCATTCCAAGATTTATCGCCGCCACACTGTGAGCCTACCGCGCGAAACTCCAAGCGAGCCGGAGTTTTGACGTGCCAGAATGAGTACGATGCAAGACCCAAGCACGTTCTCACCAGCCAGAGCAGAGGCCCGCGTGCGCATGCTGCGCAGGCGCAGAGTGACGGTGGTCGTGGCGCTCAGCGCACTCGCTGCGCTGGCGCTCGGCATCGTGTGGTCGGTCGTGTCGAACAGCAGAGCAGGCGATCAGGCCAACGAGCCGCAGCCCTCGCAGACGCCGCACACAGAACCAGGTCTCGCTACCGAGCCAGATGCTGCCGCCGAGCGGAGCCCCGCCTTCGATGTCGACTCGCCCGATTCAATCACCGTGGTCGTGAACAAGCAGCGACCGATCAGTCCAAACGATTGGGTGCCGAACGACTTGGTGCTGCCCGAGGGCATCGCAAACAATTGGGGTGATGAGCTTCGCGCGCCCGCCGCGGCAGCTCTGCAAGAAATGTACGCGTCGGCTGCGGCTGACGGCCTGCCCTTCATCATCACGAGTGGGTTTCGTGATTACGATCGTCAGGCCGCACTGTTTGACGGCTACGCCGAAAGCGACGGCGTCGACGCTGCGGAGACATACTCGGCGCGGCCCGGGCACTCCGAACACCAGACCGGGCTCGCCGTTGATTTGACCGACGGCGGCGAGTGCTCGCTCGAAGAATGCTTCGGCGACACGCAGACCGGCCAATGGTTGCGTGAGCACGCTTGGCAGTTCGGCTTCATTTTGCGGTATGACCAAGGCGAAGAGGCTGTGGTCGGCTATAGCTACGAGCCCTGGCACTTTCGTTACGTAGGAACCGACGTGTCTACGGCCATGCACGAACATGGTGTGACGAACCTCGAAGACTATCTCGGGCTGCCTGCGGCGCCGGGCTACTAGCGTCGGCCCTCTAGCCTGCGGCCGACTACCGCTAGCGCTGGTGCGATCCTGGCTCTTATGCAAGCCATGACTCTCGCCTCGATCGCGGGTCATTCGCCCGGGTCAGTTGCGCTCATCATCTGCGCGGGTCACTTGCGCTCGTCATCTGCGCGGGTCAGTTGCGCTCGTCATCTGCCCCGCCGCACCGGCATAACGATGGCGATCTGCGTTCTACAACCTGGTTTCGCAACGAAATAGGTTGTAGAACGCAGATCAGGTGCGCAAGTGCTGCCCGCACCCCCGGCAGAAGACCAAATGCGCAAGTGCTGCGCACACAAACAAACAAACAAACAAACAAACAAACAAACAAGTCAGCCCACCGACGTATCCGGCCAACGGCTGCCACTTGGATTCAACGTCGTCTGCCCGGCCAAGGTCACCCGAAGAGCGTCACTGGTTTCACGATGTCTGCATAGAGCAGCAGCAGGCTCATCGCGCCGAGCACAATCACGACCGCGAACGTCACGGGCACCATTTTTGCGGTGTCGACGGGGCCAGGGTCTGGGCGCCGAAACAGGCGCGCGAGGCCACGCTTGATGCCCTCGTAGATCGCGCCCGCGATATGGCCGCCGTCAAGCGGCATCAGCGGAATCAGGTTGAACACAAATAGCGCGATATTGAGAGATCCCAGCAGGCTGATGACGAACTGGGCGCGCGCGGCGACGGGGGCCTCGTCATAACTCACGATCTCACCCGCGAGGCGCCCGACGCCCACGACGCCGATGGGGCCGTTCGGGTCGCGATCCTCGTTGCCAAATGCTGCCTGCCACACGTCCACCATGCGCTGCGGCAGTCCGATCACCACCTCAGACACTGCGACCACCTGGTTGCCAACAAACTGCGGCACGGCAGTAATTGGCTGCGTAACCGTTTCGACTGTCGGAGTGACACCGATCATGCCGACAGTCTGGGTCAGCGGTTCACCGGCCTCGTCGAGGGCAACCTCGCCCTGGTCGGTGAGCAGCCAACGCTCAGTCATTGCGGGCGTCAGAGTGACTGTCGCAACCTCTGCGTCACGCTCGTATTCGAGCACCAGCGGCTGACCGGGTGCAGCGCTCACGACTTCACCGATCTGCTGCCATTCGGTGATTTCTGTGCCAGCGATCGAAACGATGCGGTCACCCGGCTGCAGGCCCGCGGCGGCAGCCGGGGCGGGTGCATCGGCAGCAGTGCACTCAGTCTGCTCACTCGATGCGGCAATGAGGCACTGGCTGACTGAACCAAGGGTGGTGCTGTACTGCTGCACCCCAAAGCCCATCAGCACGATGCCAAAGAACACACCAGCGAGCACAAGATTCATGAGGGGGCCGCCAAGCATGATGATGATCTTTTTGAACATCGGCAGCCGGTAAAACGTGCGCTCTTCTTCACCTACCGCGATTGTTTCGGCACTTGCCTCGCGGGCGTCTTGCGCCATGTTGTCGAGAAAACCGGTGCTCGCGTCGCGTGCTTTGCCACCGGGCTTCTCTGGTGGATACATGCCGGTCATCGCGACATAGCCGCCAAGTGGAATCAGCTTGACTCCGTAGTCGGTTTCCCCCTTGCGGTTCGACCAGATGGTCTTGCCGAAACCCACCATGTACTGGGTGACCTTCACACCGAACAGCTTCGCTGGCACGAGATGGCCGACTTCGTGCAGCCCAATTGACACGGCGAGGCCGACGAGCATGATCAGCACGCCGAGGGCGTAGAGAAGAACTTCAGTCACCTGCACAGGCTAGCGCTGCGTGCTGAATATCAGGCTGTGTGGCGGCGTCAAACTCGCTGTGAGCCTGCGGGGCACTCTGAAAAGTTGCCTTGCATCGACGGCTGTGTCATGCGTGTGAGGTGTGAGCCACGGGGCTGTCGCTTGCGAGCGGCCCCGTGGCTCAGATACGACTAGTCGCCGACGGTTGCGTCGTTCTGTGCCGCGTACTCTTCTGCGGTAAGCAGGGGGCCTTCTTCGGTCACCGCGACACGAAACAGCCAGGCCGCACCGTACGGGTCGCTGTTTACTAGCGCGGGGTCTGCAACCACTGCCTCATTCACTTCGACGACTTCACCGGTCACTGGCGAGTACAGCTCGCTGACAGACTTGGTCGACTCAATCTCGCCACACACTTCACCTGCCGTGACCACCGCACCGACCTGTGGCAACTCGACGTATACCACGTCGCCGAGAGCGTCGGCGGCGACCTGGCTGACACCGACGCCTGCGGGGCTCGCGTCGTCAACCCATTCGTGTTCGACTGAGTAACGCAGACCTGTTTGTACTTTGCTCATGATGATCTCTCTATCTTCGTTGGTGGGGCTCAGATCAATTCTGGCGTCTATAGAAGGGCAGCGCTACAACCTCACAGGGCTCAGGCTTGCCGCGCAAATCGACATCGAGGCTGGTGCCCGGCTCGGCGTACGCCGGCTCAACATATGCAAGAGCCACCGGGTAGCCGAGTGTCGGGCTCGGTTGACCACTGGTGATCACCCCGATCTCACGCCCCTCGGCTTGCACCGCATAGCCGCTGCGGCCCGCACGGCGCCCAAGCCCCCGCAGCCCGACAAGCACCCGCGTGGCGGTCTGCGCTTTGGCTGCTTCAAGCGCGGCGCGACCGGTAAAGTCCTCAGTTTTCTTGAACGAGACGATGGGGCCGAGTCCAGCTTCGTAGGGGCTCGTGTCTTGGCTCAGCTCGTTGCCGTACAGCGGCATGCCTGCCTCAAGCCGCAGTGAGTCACGGGCAGCAAGGCCCGCGGGCAGCAAGCCGTGAGCCTCACCGGCCCGCAGCAGCGCGTGCCACAGGTCAGAGGCTTGTGCGTTTGGCACATACAATTCGAACCCGTCTTCACCGGTGTAGCCGGTGCGGGCCAACAGCACATCGATGCCCGCAATCGGCAATTCGATCGCCGCGTAGTAAGGCAACTCGCTGACGGACTCTTGAGGAGAGGCGTCAGCAAGTTGCCGCACAATCTGTGCAGATGCCGGGCCCTGCACGGCGATGAGCGAGGTCTCGGCGGTAGCGTCGGTGACACTCACCTCAAAAGCTGCAGTTCGAGCAGCAAATTCGGCTGCGACCGTCGCAGCATTGCCCGCATTCGGCACCACCAAGAACCGCGTCTCACCGAGCCGATACACGATGAGATCATCGACGATGCCACCAGCCTCGTTGCAGATTAGTGAGTACTTGGCTTTGCCTACAGCGACGGCAGAAAAATTGCCCACCAGCAGGGTGTTGAGGTAGGTCACCGCGTCAGACCCTTCGACCCAGATCTCGCCCATGTGTGACAGGTCGAAGAGCCCTGCGGCCTCGCGCACCGCGCGGTGCTCAGCCAGTTCGCTCGCGTACTTCAGCGGCATGTTCCACCCGCCAAAATCGGTGAAGTTGGCACCGAGTGCCTGGTGGTCAGCGTATAGGGCCGTGTGTTTCAAGTCAGTCACAGTTACTCTCCGAATGCTTCAGGTGGCGGGCATGAGCACACCAGGTTGCGGTCACCGAATGCCCCGTCAATACGCGAGACCGGAGCAAAGTATTTGTCGACCCGCAGACGTGCAACGGGGAATGCCGCCTGCTCACGCGAGTAGGCGCGCTGCCAGTCGTCGCTCACCACCACCGCAGCGGGGTGTGGTGCCCCGCGCAGCGGTGATTCTTCGATCGAGTACTCGCCAGCGATCACCGCATCGATCTCACCGCGAATGGTGACCATGGCCTCGATGAACCGCTCGATTTCGACAAGGTCTTCGCTCTCAGTCGGCTCGACCATCAAGGTTCCGGCGACCGGAAACGCGAGAGTTGGCGCGTGGAAACCGAAATCGATGAGACGTTTTGCCACATCTTCTGCGGTGACCCCCGAGGCCGCAGTCAGGTCACGCAGATCGAGAATGCATTCGTGCGCAACGAGACCACTGTTGCCAGTGAAGAGCACATTGAAGTGCTCACCAAGGCGCGCCGCGACGTAGTTTGCGCTCAGCAGCGCAGTCTCTGTCGCACGGGTG
>JAAZHL010000105.1 GCA_012510755.1 Leucobacter sp. | reverse complement strand
GTGACCGAGAAGTTGTCGGCCGGGGTCGCCGTTACCTCTTCGTAGAGAGACACCGCTTGATAGAGTGACGCCACGTCATGGTAGCCATCGTCTTGCAAAGCCCCGACCCGAAAGCACAGGTTAACTTTGCCCGGCGCGCGCACAACCACCGCGCGTGCTGGTGTGTCGTTCCCCATGTGTCTACGCTACTGCACCTTGGCTGGGCGCACCTCACTCACGCTGCGGCCCGGCACGAGCCTCACCGGGACTAACAGTGCGATTGTGACGGCTTATGCTGCAGCGAATGGTGGCTGTTAAGAGAGCACGCGGGCAATCGCAAGAAACTGTTCGATGCTGAGCTGCTCAGCACGTGCAGTGGGGTCAACATCAGCAGCGACGAGGATCGCTGACGCCCCGTCAGCCGAACTCGGCACGCCATGTACCCCTTGCAGCGACTGACGCAGCATCTTGCGTCGACCAGCAAACGCGGCATTCACCAGGTCAAACGTCACGACCCGTTCGGCTTCGCTGCCGAGCGCCTCGGGAGCACGCGCATACGAGACCAGCACCGAATCAACACCGGGGACAGGCCAGAAAATGCGTCGGCTCACCGACCCTGCGATCTGCCAGTCACCATACCAAGCGGCCTTCGCGCTGGGCGATCCGTATTCTTTCGAACCGGGCGAAGCAGCGATGCGATAACCGACCTCAGCTTGCACCATCACGAGGCCTGATCGCAGGCTCGGCACAAGCTCGAGCAGGTGCATGAGAATCGGAACCGATACGTTGTACGGCAGATTCGCGACGAGCACCTCAGGCAGCCCGCGTGTGGCGTGCTGAGATTCTGCGCCCGCACCGCTGAGATCATCGAGCGTGAGATCGAGGGCGTCACTGCGTACGACACGAATACGTGAGGCAGCAGCGGGCTGCATCGCGGCAACGGTGTGCGGCAGCTCGGCAGCCAGCCGGTGGTCGATTTCGACCGCGGTGACCTCAGCGCCGACTTCGGTGAGCCCGAGCGTCAGCGAGCCCAACCCTGGGCCCACCTCAATCACCAGATCACCGGCCTGCACACCGGCGAGCCGCACGATCTTTCGCACAGTGTTCGGGTCGATCACAAAGTTCTGACCGAGCTTCTTCGTGGGCGTGACGTCGAGGCGCTCAGCGAGCACTCGCACCTCGGCGGGGCCGAGCAGCTGGGCGTCACCCATTAGTCGTCTTCAGCGTTCATTTGCCACGACCCGTACACGCGCTGTGTGTTCTCGACGATGCGCACACAGAATTCTTCGAGGTCGATGTCGAGGTGCGCCGCGAGCCGCCGCACGGTGTGAGGCAACAGGTATGGCGCGTTGGGCCGCCCACGAAACGGTTCTGGTGTCAAGAACGGCGCGTCGGTCTCAAGCAGCACAAGCTCGGGCTTCGCCACCGCGAGTGCCTCACGCAGCGCGTGCGCACTCTTGAAGGTCGAGGTACCCGCGAACGACATGTACCAACCGTTGTCGTTGCAGATTCGGGCGAGTTCAGCGTCACCTGAGAAACAGTGAAAGACCGTGCGCTCGGGGGCGCCCACACGCTTCAACGTTTCGACAACAGCATCGTGTGCATCGCGATCGTGAATCTGCATGGCGATGCCATTCGCCTTCGCGATATCAATATGCGCTTCGAACGACTCAATTTGAGCTTCGCGCCCGTCTTCACCGGTGCGAAAGAAATCGAGGCCCGTCTCGCCGACTGCGCGCACACGCGGTTGCGAGGCGAGCCGCGAGATCTCGCTGAGCTGAGCCGTGAGCAGCCCCTTGGCAAAGAGTTTTGGGGCCTCGTTTGGGTGCAGGGCCACGGCCGCGAGCACCCGTGAATCGTTTGCGGCGAGCTCTGCGCTCCAGCGGCTGGTCTCAAGGTCGGTACCGACCTGCACGACACCCGCAACGCCAACACCAGCCGCGCGTGTGAGCGACTCGGCGGGGTCGAGCACCTCAACACCGTCTTCGAACTCGAGGTGGGTGTGGTTGTCATAGACCTCGAGCGGCAGCGGGTCAGGCAGCGGCGGCCACCGCAAATCGCGATCGCCGGCTTGTCGTCTACGGGTGCCACGCAGTGGCGACAGAGAGTCGCTCAAGACTGCTCCTCAGCTTCGACTCGCGGAAACAGCACCTCAAGCGACTGCAACTCGGTACCAGCGGGCAGCTGACCCCAGGCACCGGCCTCACGCAACGGCCGAGACGAAAGCTCCCCGAGCGCCTGTTCAGCACCGAGCGCCACCCACAGCTTCTGCGTCGCAAGCGGAATGACCGGATGCAGCAATTCGGCGAGCGCGCGCAACCCCTCGGTCGCGGCGGCGAGCACCGTCGCGAGCCGATCTCGCTGGGCCTCATCTTTCGAGAGTGCCCACGGCTGCTGCTCTTGCACGTAATGGTTCAGAGCGTCAACAAGCTTCCACACGTCAGCGATGGCTTCATGAATGGCAAATTTTTCGATGTGGGCGTCAGCGGCAGCGGTGACGTTGGCAGCCAGATCGCGAATGGCGTTGTCGGCCGTAAGCAGCTCGCCCGCAGTCGGCATCACCGAACCAAAGTATTTCGCATTCATGGCGAGCACGCGGCTCGCGAGGTTACCAAAACCGTTGGCGAGCTCTGCATGGTAGCGCGCGTGCAGATCTTCCCAGCTGAACGAGCCGTCGTGCCCGAACGAAATCGCCCGCATGAAGTAGTAGCGAAACGCATCACTACCGAACGTGTCGGTGATCTCGTTTGGCGCGATGCCAGTGAGCTTCGACTTCGACATTTTCTCGCCGCCAACCAACAGCCAGCCGTGTGCGAATACGTGTTCGGGCACATCAAGCCCCGCAGCCATCAGCATGGCTGGCCAGATCACCGCGTGAAAACGCAGAATGTCTTTACCGACCACGTGGTTGCCCGGCCAACGGCGCGCAAACTGCGCATCATCAGAACCATAACCGGTCGCAGTGATGTAGTTGAGCAGGGCATCAAACCAGACATAGGTCACATGCGAGTTGTCCCAGGGAATGGGAATACCCCAGTCAAACGAGGTGCGCGAAATCGAAAGATCTTCGAGACCCTGCTGCACAAACGCAATCACCTCATTGCGGGCGCTGGCTGGTTGCACGAAGTCTGGGCGATCCTGGTAGAGCTGCAAGAGCCGCTCTTGAAACGCGCTCATCTTGAAGAAGTAGTTCTTTTCTTGCAGCAGTTCGAGAGGTTTCGAGTGAATCGCACAAACCTTCTCGCCTTCGAACGCTCCCTCGCCGTCGAGAATCTCGCTCTTGGGTTTGAACTCTTCGCACCCAACACAGTAGAGCGCCTCGAACTCCCCCGCGTACACATGACCGTCGTCGTACAGCTTCTGCAAAAACTTCGCGACGCCTTGCTCGTGCCGCGCTTCAGTCGTGCGAATGAAATCATCGTTCGAAATGTTGATGGTGTTGAGCAGCGGCTTCCACGCGCTCTCGACGAGCCGGTCGGCCCACTCCTTGGGCGCCACACCATTGGCGGTGGCAGTACGCAGAATTTTCTGGCCGTGCTCGTCCGTCCCGGTCAAGAACCAGGTATCGTCGCCGGCCTGGCGGTGCCAGCGGGCCAACACATCACACGCGACCTCGGTATAGGCGTGACCAATGTGCGGCGCATCGTTCACATAAAAAATCGGCGTGGTAAGAAAGAACTTCTGAGGTTCGGGCATGGCCTCCATTCTATGAGATCACGGCGCCTGTCACGTTTGCATTACTCGCCAGTAACTAGGCATAGGCTGGAGGCGGGCACATTTCGCAAAGGAGCAACGAGTGAGCATGGCAGAAGCGGCAGAAGAAACAGAAGCGGCACGAGCGGCAGACAACGTAGCAGAAGCAGCAGAAGCAGCAACATCGAGCGCGACAGTATCCACCTCAAAGCTGGCCTGGGCGCGACCTGAGATCGAAACCGTGGCGCCAGGTGTACACCGTGCGCCGCTGCCACTGCCAATGGACGGCCTGACCGCAGTCAATGTCTATATCATCGAGACCGGAGACGGCCTGCTCCTGATTGACGGCGGCTGGAGTGTGCCCGAGGGCCGCGCGCAACTCGACGCTCATCTCGCCAAGCTCGGGTATTCAGTGCACGATATCGCCGAGATTCTTGTGACCCACATCCATCGCGACCACTACTCGCTCGCTTCAGTGCTCAATCAAGAACTCGGCACCAAAGTGTGGCTCGGCGACGGCGAGCGCGAAAACCTCGAATTGCTGCAAGACGAACCGAGAAGCGGCAAGCTCTCGTTTCAGATGCTGAGCGAGACGGGAGCCGACCACCTCATCGCCTCCTTTCACGACTGGCTCGACGTACAGCCTGAGACTGCACGCGACTGGGCGACGCCAAGCGCGTGGCTGCACGATGAGATGGTTATCGAACGGGGCAACACCCGGCTGCGCGCCATCGCCACCCCCGGCCATACCCAAGGCCACTTCGTGTTTGTCGACGACGAGCGATCGCTGCTGTATTCGGGTGACCATATACTCCCAACGATCACTCCGTCAGTGGGGTTCGAGGCCGTACGCAACACGCAGGCGCTCGCCGCATTTCTCGAGTCGCTGCAGCGGGTCGCGCAACTGGGTGATTTGGCGCTGATGCCGTCACACGGCCCCGTGGGCATGAGCAGCAAAGAGCGCACGCTCGCGCTGCTCGCACACCACGAAGAGCGGCTCGAGCAGATACTTGCCCAGGTTGATGCCGGTGAGACCGCATATAAGGTCGCGAGCGATCTGCAGTGGACTCGACGGCAGCTCACTCTCGATGGACTCGAGCCGTTTAGCCGCGCACTCGCGGTTATAGAGACCGAATACCATCTCGAGTTGCTTGATGCGCGCGGAGTGCTGACGAGTGAGCTCGTCGGTGGGGTGCGATTTTATCGTCGAGCCTAGGATCGCAAGGCCCGTGCGTCTCGACTCTCTTTGGTGGCCGCGTCGCTCGATGCTTGACGTTCGCCGGTCGACGCTCGGTGCCAGGCTCGCAGCGCTCGCACCTGCGCTTGCTCAGGCAGCCACCAGAATCACGGGTTCGTGCCGCACCTCGAAGTTCACCGAATTTGCGATAAAACAGTGCTCGTATGCCGGGGCGTGCGCCTCGCGGGCCGCGTCGACCATCGACGCATCTGCAACCGTGATGACCGGCGAGAGCACGACCTCGGTGAAGTGACCGCCTAACCCCTGCTGCACCATGGTGCCGCGCGCGCGATCCTCGTAGTTCACCACCACGACCCCGGCGCGCACGGCCATGTGCAAATACGACAACATATGGCACTGCGAGAGTGCGGCAACGAGTAGTTCTTCGGGGTTCCAGCGTTCACGGTCGCCGTGAAAGGTGCGATCTGCAGAGGCGAGGATCTCATGCTCTTTACCCGCCGCCCGCACGACGAGTTCGCGGCCGTAATCACGGTAGCCGCTGGTGCCGCTACCGCGGTTGCCCAGCCATTCGATCTCGACCTCGTATTCGTGCGTGTCGCTCATAGAGTCAGAATACTCTTACAGGATCTACTCGGCGGTAGGCTCTAGCTATGAGCGCTGATTCCGAGATCACCCAAGAAGCCTGCATCGTCACGGAGATTCCAGGCCCGAAGAGCCTCGAGTTGCACGCGCGACGACAGGCGGTCGTGCCGCGTGGCGCCCACAGCGTGCTGCCGGTCTATATTGACCGCGCGCACGGCTCAATTCTTGTCGACGTTGACGGCAACCAGTTTGTCGATATGTGCGCGGGAATCGGTGTGACCACCGTCGGGCACACCGATGAAGCTGTCGTCGCGGCGGCCCGCGAACAGCTGGGACGTTTCACACATACCGCATTCGGCATGAATCCCTACGAGCCCTATGTGCAGCTGGCTGAACACCTCGCGAAACATGCGCCAGGCTCAACTCTCGAGAAGCCATATAAGAGCTTTTTTATGAACTCTGGCGCTGAAGCTGTCGAGAACGCGGTCAAGATTTCGCGTAGGCACACGGGCCGCCCCGGCGTGGCTGTGCTAGAGCAGGCTTACCACGGCCGCACTGTGCTGACGAGCAGCATGAACTACAAGGCCGCGCCATACGCGCAGGGTTATGGCCCGCGAGTCGGTGATATCTACAAAGCGCCAAACTCATACCCGCTGCGTGATGGACTGTCTGGCGAGGCGGCTGCCGCTCGCACGATTGCCTATCTCGAGAAGGTTGCTGGCGCAGAAGATCTTGCCTGCCTCATTGTCGAACCTATTCAGGGTGAGGGCGGGTTCATCGTGCCGGCTGACGGCTACTTGTCGGCGCTGCTCAATTGGTGCCGTGAGAACGGCATCGTCTTCGTCGCAGACGAGGTGCAAGCAGGCATTGCTCGAAGCGGCAAGGTGTTCGCCTCAGAACATTTTGGTATCGAGCCAGACATCCTGTTAACGGCAAAGACGATTGCCGGCGGACTGCCGCTATCTGGTGTGACCGGGCGACCCGAGATTATGGACAGCCCCGTGCCTGGCGGCCTCGCAGGCACTTTCGCAGGCAACCCCGTGTCGTGTGCCGCGGCGGTCGCGGTGTTTGAGCGCATCGAGAATGACGGGCTCGTTGAACGGGCTCAGCACATTGAACGCGTGTTTGGTGCTGCGCTGCGCGAGCTCGCAACGAAGCACCCACGCATCGTCGAGGTTCGTGGCCGAGGCGCGATGCTCGCTATCGAGCTCGCAGACCCCGACACTCTTGACCCTGACGGCGATCTGGTCAAGCGGGTCATCGATCGCGCGACGCAACAGGGTGTATTGCTGCTGAGTGCTGGCGCATACGGTCACGTGATCCGCTTCTTGCCCTCATTGCAGCTGACCGACGACCTTATCGCGACCGTCGTCAGTGTGCTCGATGATGCGCTGACCGCAGAAGGCGCCTAATCTGGCAGATCTTGCTCAACGGTCTGCCGGCGCAAGATCGTAGGTGACCCAAGGAGTCTGGGTCGATACACGATCGTAGAGGCTTCGAGCGGTCTCGTTATCGCTCGCCGTAATCCAGCGCACGACTGTTGCCCCCTCGTCGCGAGCGATCTCTGCGAGGCGCGTCAACAACGCAGCAGCAAGCCCTTTGCCTCGCGCGCTCGGAGACGTGAAGAGATCATCGAGGTAGAGCCCCTTCGATGCGGCAAGCGGGCGCGCGAAAGTGCGAAAGTGCGCGAGACCCTGTACTTCGCCATCTACGACGGCCACCAGCCCCCGGGTTTCATGGTCTGGGTCGTGCAGCCACGACCAGACCGTGTCGATCGCGTCGTCGCTGTGCTCGACCCGATAAAAGTCTCGATAGCCGCGGTAGAGCAACCGCCAGGCATCGTGGTCGTGCTGCCTAACAGGGCGAATCTCAACGCTCATGAGAGTCTCTCGATTTCTATGAATGACACTGCATGAGCAGAGTCGCGGTTTTCAACTTGATGCGTCGACCCAGCCGGTCGTGTGTAGCTCTGACCGGTGACCAATTCGGCCACCAATTCACTACCGTCGGCATTCACCACATGCATCGTGTCAGTGACCAACGGAACAACAACGTACTCATATTCGTGTCGGTGCATGGGAATCATCGCACCGGGCTCAATCGTCCATTTGGTCACCCTGAAGTGCTCATTCTCTAGCTGCAGTTCGCTGCTGGCCAATGCGCTCACACCCAACTCCCTTGTTCGGCTTCACCAGGTTGCAGTCACAACGGAGCCTACTTTACACATGCGTCTTCACACATGCGACCTCACACATGCGTGCGGGTCCGCGAATCACGCGACTGCAAGGTACGCAGTTCAGCGCTGCGCCCAAGAATCTGCGGGTACAGCGCGAGCACCAGGTTTGAGATGGTGGCGGCAGCCGAGATCGGGGCATCGAGTATTTCTTCGAGGCGCGACAGCCGATATCGCACCGTGTTGGGGTGCACGAACAACGCCTCAGCCGCCAGAGAGATGTTTTGCTCGGCGGCAAGATAGGTGATGAGCGTGTCTTCGAGCGCAGTGTCACGCAATGGCGCAAGCACTTGATCGATGTATTCGTGCAGTGCGCGCTGATCGACGTGCGAAAGCACCCAGGTGGTGAGGTCGATCTGGTCAATGAGCACCGGCCCAATACGCTCGGCAGAGGTCAACACTGAAGCTCGAGTGCGTGCAATGTTGAGCGCGGTGTCAGCTTCGTGCACGGCCACGGGGACATTGGCGAGCGCCGAAAATGGCGCAGACGCGCCCACCAGCATGCCGCCCGACACTTTGTCGGCCCACTGCCCACTCGCGGCAGTGTCTGGCACGAGCGCCGACACGGTCGCTGGTGCGTCGACTTCGACGCGCCGCAGCGTGATGAGCAGCGGAATGTCATCAGCTCGCGCTCGCGACAGCAGAGCAGTCACATGACTTTCGTCAGCGGAATCGGTACCGAGCGGCGCGAACTCTAGCGCCCGCAGCTCGGTGTAGGCAGCAAATCTAAACTGGCTGAGCCGCGCCCAAAATCGATGCTCACGCGAAGGCAGCACCCCGTCATGCAACGAAGCCAGCAACTGCTCGTTATCGCGCTGGTCGCGCAGTGTTGCACCGTGCTGAATGCCGTACACCGCACCAAGCAGTCGTTCTGAAGTATCGAGCAATAACTCGCCAATTTCCTCGAGAGTTGCGCTGCCGCGACTGGCGATTGCGAGCACGTGAATGCCGTCACGCAGCGCCACCCGTCGAGTCATGACATTCCACCGCCCGATTTCAAGAATCAGCTCTTGCTGAGCCGTCGCCGACACCTCGTTCCAGATCAGCTGCGTCGGTGCATCGCCGGTGCTCGCGATGACGTTGCCTTCAAAGTCATAGACAACCGCGGTGCCGCGACAGAGCACCCCGACGCGAGCAATCAGGGTGCGCACGGGGTCAGCTGAAGAGATCGCCCCGAGCAGCGTATTGGTGATGTCGAGTGTCGATTGCAATTGCGAAAGTCTCGACTGGGCATCTTCGAGGCCTCCAGCGTTCACCGGCGCTTCACTCATCACTTTCCTTCCCAAGTTGTGCAAAAGAGACGTTTCTTCGGCCCCCAAGCCGAGGTTTTTGTAAATTCTACAGACAGCGTGCCAGAAAGCTGAGATATTTCTAGTGACCATCTCGCTTGCGGCGTTCACAGTTGGAGCACCGGAACTCAATGACGACCTTCAGGAGGGCTAATGACCAGTGTTCGTGTCGCAGTAGACGTAGGGGGCACTTTCACCGACGTCTGCATCTTTGACGACGAGACTCAGCAAATGCGAGTCACCAAGGTGCCTTCAACACCACACGACCCGATGATCGCGGTCATGAATGGCGTCGAGCGGGGTGAGATCGACCTGTCAAATGTGAAGCTGTTTTCGCACGGCACCACCGTGGCAACCAACGCACTGATCACTCGCAATTTTCCAGCAGCCGCGCTCGTCACCACTCGCGGTTTTCGTGATGTGCTCGAGATTCGCGACGGCACCAAAGACGATCTGTGGGACGCCTACGCCGACGTGTCACAACCCTACATTCGCCGCCGAGACCGCTTCGAG
>JAAZHL010000104.1 GCA_012510755.1 Leucobacter sp. | reverse complement strand
TCGTCAGGGCTCTGTAGCTCAGTTGGTAGAGCGTTCGACTGAAAATCGAAAGGTCACCGGATCGATGCCGGTCGGAGCCACGTAGCGGAGATTACACCGCTACTGAACCCTCATGAGGCTTCTACTCGTGGGGGTTCTTTTGTTTTTCTTGCTTCGTTGTCATTCCGGTTTTGTTTCACAGTCTCGGTCTTTGTGGCTTGTGAGCATCTCTCATATGATTTGAACTGAACCCTGATTGCCTGTTCGACCGTGCGACGTCGATCTTTTTCTATGCCTAGTCTACGCAACAGCGCAGAGACACTCGTCTTCGGCCTCACGCGCGGCCCCTATATCACTGAGCTCAGTGCATCAAGAATCTGTGCTGGCTTGTTCGGACGCACAGCCCGCGCAACCTCGACGCCGTCGCGCAGCACAACCATTGTTGGCCACAGCTTGACACGAAAGAAACGACCCAAGGGGCGACCCTTGCCATCCTCAACCTTGATGACCTGAATCTCGGGATAGTCAGCAAGTGTCTGTTCAAAGACACGGTGCGCAGCGCGACAATAGCCACACCAGTTCGTGCCAAAGATCACTATCGCAGCTCCCTCAAGCGCACCGATCTCCTCGCGCGTGGGCTGACGCTCCTCATATCCCAAATCGAACATGCCTTCAGTTTTTCATAGAAAGCAAGGAACAGGCTATGAGTGAAGAAGGTCGCGCGACTTCACAGAGCAACAAGTCGAGAAACAGGCGGGCTCTGACGATCACCTCTCAAACGTTGATGGGCATGGCGAGACGAATGATGACTCATCAAACATTGATGAGCGTTCCGAAACGGAGGACTCCTCTGATAGGCAACCGGCGCACGCTCGTCGTGCCAGACCCCTAACTGGCACGCCCTCTGTGGTGCCACTCGACCCGCGTGCCGACCCGCGGACCGACCTGCCGCGCTCACCGCACGTATTCAGTTCGCTGCATGGCTCCTACCGTAGGGTGGGCGATAACGGTGCGCGTTGGGCTCGGTGATTCCTCTCCTCGTCTTCGCTGCCTCTCACAGAGACAGGGTGCTTGTATCTCTTCCACCACCACTGACGCCGTCAGTTCGCTCGGACCACTCCGTCAGACCTACGCCCGCACCGAAGACTTTCCGCCGATCGCAAAGGCCTACACTCAGCTCGCTCAGGCGATTCGCGACCTGGGATTGTTGCGCCGCAGCCCGGTGTTTTATGCCTTGACTGGCGTGGCGATCCTCGTCGGATTTGCAGGTGCCATCACCGGTTTCGTGCTTCTGAACGACAGCTGGTTTCAGCTGTTGATTGCAGCGGCATTCGGCATCTTGTTCACGCAGGTGGCGTTTCTCGCGCACGAGGCCGGTCACCGTCAAATACTTTCGACTGGCCCAGCAAACGACCGGCTCGCCAGGGTGCTCGCGGCGATCGTTGGCATCAGCTATTCGTGGTGGGATTCCAAACACAGCCGCCACCACGCAAACCCGAACAAGGTGAGCAAAGACCCAGACATTGAGGTCGACACGATCTCGTTTCTCGACGAAGACGCGGCCCAAGCGAGGGGGCTGCGTAGGTTCATCACTCAGCGGCAGGGGTGGCTGTTCTTCCCGTTGCTCACGCTTGAGGGGCTGAACCTCTACTTCCACAGCCTGAAATTTTTAGTGAGAAGGCAGCCGACAAAGGCGCGATGGGCTGAACTGACCATGATCAGTGCGCGGCTCGCGCTGGTGCTCACGCCGGTGTCTTGGTTGCCGCCGTTCGGCGTGGCCTGTGCCTTCTTGGGCGTGATGGTCGCCGTGTTCGGCGTCTACATGGGTGCATCGTTCGCGCCAAACCATAAGGGCATGCCGATCATTGATGCTCATGCTCGCCTCGATTTCTTCTCGAAGCAAGTGCGCACGTCGCGCAATATTCGTGGTGGCTGGTGGGCGACCGCGCTCATGGGTGGCCTGAACTACCAGATCGAGCATCACCTCTTTCCCAGCATGGCCAGGCCGCAGCTTGCCAAAACGCGAGAGATCGTTCGAGAGTTCTGCGAACGTCACGATGTTCCCTATGTTGAGACATCGCTGTGGCGGTCGTATGCAATCGTCATCGACTATCTCAATCGAGTGGGGCTTGCCGCGCGTGACCCCTTCGACTGCCCGATGGTCGCCGAGTTTCGGCGAGGCTAGCGGCTGAGTTCACCCGCGGTTCACCCTGATGCACTGAGCTTGACGGGTGCAACTTCTGCAGCCCTGGCGACGAGCGGCATTGCGCGTTGGTGCGGTCGTCGCCTTCGTTGTGGCAATGGTGGCTGGCGTGCGTCTGCTGTTTATGCGGCAGGCAGCAATTGCTCGGGCGAGGATCGGCAAGCCACTCGGTGAAGAGGCGCTGCGCGCCGACCGTGTGTGGCGCCGCTCGCTCGAAGGCTCGCCGGTGAAGTTGCTCGTGCTCGGCGATTCCCTTGCCGCGGGGCTCGGCGCTGCCGAACGCAAACATACCCTCGGTGCGCGCATCGCGAAGGGCGTCGCGCGCAAACTGCGTCGGCCAGTGCGGTTGCGCACAGCGGCGGTGGTTGGTGCTGAATCGCACCAGCTCAGTGGGCAACTCGACTCGCTGCCGCCGGGGTTTCGCGCAGATGTCGCGGTGATTGTCGTGGGTGGCAACGACGTGACCCATGTGAATTCTACCGAGAGCGTTGCGCGGCATTTGCGGGCGGCGATTGAACGGTTGCAGGCGCAAGGCACCGCGGTCGTGGTGGGCACTTGCCCAGACCTCGGCGCGCTGCGCTCGGTGCCGCAGCCGCTGCGCACTTACCTGTCGCGCATGTCGCGTCGTATGGCGGCGGTGCAGGCGAGGGCCGCGACGCGAGCGGGGGCGTCAGTGGTGAGCCTGCGCAAGACGGTGGGGCCGGTCTTTCGTGCCGATCCAGCAGAAATGTTTAGCATCGACAATTTTCATCCGAGCGCCGCCGGTTACCGTCGTACGGCTGAGGCTCTTGTTCCTGCGGTGATCGCCGCGATCGCTGCGCCAGCGGGCTAGCGCCTGGGGGCGCAGGATTGGGCGGCCCCGATCGGCACAACAATATTGTTAATTGACAATAGTGTGTGTCGCACAGTAATGTTTGTGGTGTGAGCGAAGAGAGTGAATTTGAACCCCAGCTGCTTGAGCTGCGGCGCGGCACGGTCGTGCTCGCGTGTCTGCAATTGCTGCGCACGCCTGGCTACGGCTATGGACTGCTTGAAGATCTTGCCCGCCACGGGTTCGCCACCGATGCCAACACCCTGTACCCACTGCTTCGCCGGCTTGAAAAACAGGGCTATCTCACCAGCGAGTGGAACACCGAAGAGGCGCGTCCGCGCAAGTTCTACGTCACCTCGGTGGCCGGCGCCAAGCTTGCCGAGGTGTTGCTGGCCGAATGGGCACAGCTCGCTGACGCCGTGGAATCACTCAACCCGACAGTAGAACCGAAGGAGTAGGTCGATGACCACCAGCCTGACTGAACGATACATCGCCGCAACGGTTCGCACTCTGCCGGCCAACACGCAGGCAGACGTGCAAGCCGAATTGCGAGCATCGATCACCGACGACATCGAAGCCCGCACCGAGCAGGGTGAGTCGGTGCACGACGCCGAGCGTGAGGTGCTCACCACACTCGGCGACCCAGACATCTTGGCTGCGAGCTATGCTGACCGCCCATTGCATTTGCTCGGGCCTAAGTACTATCTCACGTGGTGGCGCCTGCTGAAGCTGCTGTGGGCCATTGTGCCAGTGACCGCGGCAATTGGTGTGCTCATCGGGCAGATGATTGTGAATGCGCCGGTTGGTGAGATCGTTGGCTCTGTGATTTCGGTAGCCATTGGCGCTATCGTGCACACCGGGTTTTGGACAACGCTCGTGTTTGCGATCCTCGAGCGCACCGGAACCGACACCGGCGTGCGCTGGAGCCCTGATCAGCTGCCCGAGCCCCAAACAACCGGGGCAGGCCGAGGTGAACTCATCGCCTCGCTCATCTTCTTGGGCATTGCCGCGGCGGCTCTGCTGTGGGACCATTTCATCGGGTTCGTGCTTGTCGCTGAAGGGGAGCTGAATCTCGCAGAGGGGCTTGCGTCGCAAACTGCAGCCATGCCGGTGCTGAATCCAGATCTCTGGCCCGTCTGGATCGGTGTGCTGCTCGTGCTCATCTTGCTCGAGGCAAGCCTCGCAGTGGCCGTGTTTGCAAGCCATGGCTGGACACGCGGCCTCGCGGTCTTCAACACGACCCTGGGGGCGGCATTCATCACCTTCTTCGTCGTGCTGCTCGCGACAACTCAGCTCATCAACCCAGATCTGGTGCAGCACCTCGCGCAGCAGGTCACAATGACTGATTCGGTCATGCAGATCGTGATGGTGTGCATTGCTGGGGCAGTAATTCTCGTCACTGTGTGGGATGTGGTTGACGGGTGGCGCAAGGCCCGTCGCTAGTGCACTCGCGCCAGTTGTCGTCACTCGCCTGAGGCTCGGTAGCCGGTAAAGTCGGCTTATGGCAAAACTCCACTTTCGCTATGCGGCAATGAACGCGGGCAAGAGCACCGCGCTGTTGCAGGTCGCCCACAACTACGAGTCTTTAGGCGAGAAGATCTTGCTGGTCAAGCCTGCGCTCGACCTGAAGGGTGACGATCGTATCGTCTCGAGGCTCGGCGTTGAACGAGCGGTCGACTTTCTGTGGCAAGATGCCGTACCCTTGCCGGTTGCTTCGGGGGACGTGAGTGTGATTTTGGTTGATGAAGCACAGTTCTTGACCGAGGATCAAGCCAACCAGCTCCTTGACGTCGCCACGAACGAGGGCATCACGGTCATCGCCTATGGTCTGCGCACCGATTTTCGAGGTGACAGCTTCGCGGGCGCCGCGAGACTTTTGAGCATTGCACACGAGATTGAAGAGATTCGCACGCTGTGTCGATGCGGTTCGAAGGCAACGATGAACCTGCGTAAAATTCACGGCAACGCAATATTCGATGGTGCGCAGGTCGCAATCGACGACGGCAGCGTCGAATACGAATCGGTCTGCGCGGCGTGCCACCGTCGAGAACGACTAGCGGCCAGAGACTACCCGCGCTCATTCGAGGCAACACAGAAAAATTGATATACCCACAGCGGGGCAATCAGCGTGTAGGCTTATGGGTACGCACCGTCGTTATTTGTGCCGTTGTAGTTCCAGTGAATTTCTGCGCTCATATAAGATCGCACGCCCCCTGGGCGTGAGATGTTTCGCCGGTAGAGCATTTCCCTTCGGCGCCGTCGCAGGGAATACACGGGTCACTGTTGGCCCACAGAAAGAAGGAAAGACAATATGGCCACCGGCACTGTCAAATGGTTCGACTCCGGCAAGGGCTTCGGCTTCATCGCCCCCGATGACGGTTCGCGCGATGTGTTTGCTCACTACAGCGCAATTATCGGCAGCGGGCACCGCAACCTCGAAGAAAACCAGAAGGTTGAGTACGAGGTTGAAGAAGGCCCGAAGGGCCCTCAGGCAGCTCAGATTCGCGGCCTCTAAGCAGCGATAGAGACGGGTCGGTAACAGCTCACGGGCGTGTTACCGGCCCGTTTTGTGTTTCTCGCGGCGTGTTCATGGCTCTCATGGCGCCGTGCACTTCAGGCGCTGTCGTCGTGCACTTCAGCCGCTGAATCAGACACATAGAGGGCAGCAGCGGCAGCATCGCCGAGCGCCACAGGCGAAGCGTCTTGCACGTTCGGGTGATGCGCCGTCGGGTGATGCGCTGCCAGGGGTAAACCAGGCACGGCCTGCTCAGGCGCCGCCACAACCACCACCTCGAGGGAGCCAGAAAACGGGGTGCCCTCGCGCACCGACAGGCGGGCGCCGACGACGATGCCGCGATCCTCGAAGAACTGCAGCAACTCGGGATCATCGTCGCTGATGCGCTCTACGACCACGTCACCGCCCGTATGATCGGCGCTCAGCTGCAATGCCTTCGGCACACTGATCTCGCCGGCAGCGTTCGGGATCGGGTCGCCGTGTGGGTCACGCGTCGGGCGGCCAAGCAGCTCATCAACGCGATCGATCATGAAATCGCTGACCGCGTGCTCAAGGTGTTCAGCCTCATCGTGCACCTGATGCCAGCTGTAGCCCAGAGTGTTTACGAGAAACGTTTCGATGAGTCTGTGTCGCCTAACCATCGCCACCGCGTAGGCACGGCCAGTCTCTGTCAGCTCGACCGCGCCGTAGGGGGAGTGGTTGAGCAGCCCCTGCAAGGTGAGTTTACGCACGGCGTCAGACACCGAAGACAGCTTCAACTCGGTGCGCTCGGCGATTAGCGAGGGTGTGACAGGGGTGTCTGACCACTCTGAGAGGGTCCACACCGCTTTCAGGTAGTTCTGGGTGCTCGCAGAAAGCTCAGAAACCGACATGCCTCAAGCGTACCCATTGCGAGCCGTGGATTCGATGATGACGCGTGTGCGTGTGCGTGTGCGTGTGCGTGTGCGTGTGCGTGTGCGTGTGCATCTGCGCGCGTGCGCCAACGCGGTGGTGAGGCGAACCCTACGCGCGTCCGCGGTTGCGTTTGCGCACCTCGCGGGGCGGTCGGCCACCCAGGTAAGAGGCAGCTGAGTCGACGGCGTAGCCCCGCCGCAACACTTCGCGGCCAACAAGCATGCGAAACACCATCTCATCGCGGCTCGTGAGCGTCACCTCGGCTGACTGCGTTTGCCCGCACAACGTCACATCGAGCAGCACCACGATGCGGTCTTGCGAATGGCCAGACGAGCTTCGCACGGCACGCCTGTCATGCACCGGGCGCTCGACGACCACCTCATCGAGTTCGCTGTCTTGCCAGGGATGCACCGTGAACCGCACCCACTCTGCGCCGTCGCGCACAAACTCTTCAACGTTGGTGGTGTGCAGTGCAGAAGTCTGCGCACCAGTGTCAATTTTGGCTTTTAGCCACGACACGCCGATTTCGGGGAGCGCAATCCATTCACGCCAGCCCGTGAAGGTGCTTGAATGGTCTGGTTCGATCACGTATCTATTTTGGCAGGTAACTACGGTGAAACTGGCGATTCTCTCGCGCGCCCCGCAAGCTTATTCGACGCAACGCCTTAAGGCGGCGGCCGAACACCGTGGCCATCGCGCCCTGGTGCTCAATACGCTGCGCTTCGCGATCGACCTCGCGACTGAAGAACCAGACTTGCGCTATCGCGGCAAGCAGCTGAGCGACTACGACGCAATTCTGCCGCGCATCGGCAACTCAATTACCTATTTCGGAACCGCCGTCGTGCGGCAGTTCGAGCAAATGGACGTCTATACGCCCAACACAGCCAACGGTATTTCGAACTCACGCGACAAGCTGCGGGCGATTCAGATTCTCTCGCGCCACAACATCGAGATGCCGGCCACCGCGTTCGTGCGCAACCGCGCCGATGTGCGGCCAGCGATCGAAAGCGTGGGCGGGGCGCCCGTGGTGATCAAGCTGCTCGAGGGTACGCAGGGAATTGGGGTGATCCTCGCCCCCACCATTAAAGTCGCCGAAGCAATCATCGAGACCCTGCACTCGACCCGCCAAAACGTGCTCATTCAGCGCTTCGTCTCTGAGAGCCGCGGCCGCGATATTCGTGCCCTCGTGGTTGGCGATCGGGTCGTCGCAGCGATGCGCAGGCAGGCGAGCGGCGACGAGTTTCGGTCGAACGTACAC
>JAAZHL010000103.1 GCA_012510755.1 Leucobacter sp. | reverse complement strand
GTCGATATCTTCTTGAACGTTGTTTGAAGTGATTGTTTCACAGTCGGTCGAACGTCGATGTAGCTGATTTTGCTGGTGTGGGCCTTAGTCCAGCGGAATGATCATTTCAGTAAGCACTCGTGCGAGTTGTGCGTTGCTTCCAGTGTCTTGACTGTGGAACCGGGCACGCACAAACTCGTCTCTGAGCGGGTTACCTGGCTGGAAGGCGTTCGCATCTAGCGAGTATCCGGCCTGGTTGCAAAGCTGCGTGAAGAAAACGAACTGAGCCCTGGTATTTCCTTCGCGAAAACTATGGATAACGTTCAGCTCACCCCAGCGTTCGGCAAGCTCAGATACAAACTGGTCGATTGCCATGTTTCGTAGGAAGTCTGCCTTGGCGATCTTCGCGTACTCTGCTTCCGCTGCGGCAGTGAGAGCTGCTCCGGCACCGTAATAGGCATGACCGTCCTTGGTCATGAAGCCAATGGGTGCGGTTCGCTCTTCACCGGCCCATTCGTACACGTCTGAGAATATGTGCCGATGTATTGCTTTCATATGGTCATAATCGAAGTCTCCACGAATTGGAGTCTCGCTGAGTTCAATGAGCCGAATGCGCGCAAACTGCGCTTCTCGCTCGGCAAGCTCAGCCGCATCGGTAATACCGAACGGTTCCGCAGGGGAGGTAAATTTGTTTCGCAACACAGTCGTGCCTGGAATGAAATAGTCATCCCAGGCACGATATTTTGTGCTTGCCGCCACCGAGGTGTCTACCGTTTGCGGAAGTATTCGATGCTGAGCTGACGAGCTTCGTCACCTGAAATTGCGCCAGAAGCTTGACGTACAGCTAGATCATTCAGGTACTCGTCACGGATTTCATGGCCTGCCGCACCAAGAGCTGCGTTAGCGAACGCGACTCGCTGTTCGGCCGCGCTGGTGGCTTGCAAGAGTGCAGTGTTTCGAGGCATCGCATGATCCTTTCATCTAGTACCAATTCTATCGCAGTAAGTAGTTTCTAGCTCTCTAAACAAGGTCTCAGCACCTCCATGCCTACTCGCCTATTGTTTCTTCGACGCAAACACATTCCGTGTGTTGATGTGTTCGGGTGTTGCCTGACCAGATCGCACCATCGTTCAGGTAGACGCGTATCTCGCCGTCGTGATCCATCTCGACCACGGGCACACCATCGCTGTCTGACTTGTAGCTAGACGTTTGCACCTCGCCCAACTCTTTGATTAGCTCCTGTGCAAAATGCAGCCAAGCTTCACGCGAGCCTTCGACTAAGCATTCGCCCAGCCAGATCGCGGGGCGGTCGTTCTCGGTGCCGTTGTTGTCTTCAAACTCGCCCGGTTCAAGAATGTGCGCGTGGCGGGGCACGTTGCCCCAATATGTGTTGTCGCTCATGCTCTTACTCGCTTTCTTTCGCGTCTAGGTAGCGGCCTAGCGCGGCCTCGATCGTGCCGCGCTCGGCGGTGTGTGCTTCGACCGCTTCCATTTCGTCGTCGGCTTCTGCGCCGGGAATGATGTACTCGGTTAGCTCGGTCGCCCACTTGCTCGCCGCGTCTGCGATGGTTGTCAGGTCTGCGGCGCGCTGTGCTCGGTCGGCCTCGATCGCATTGACAAGCATTCGCTCTACGCGCTGCAATAGCACGAGCGCATCATTCTCTTCAGTGAGTCGTTTTACACCAAACGCCAACTCTTCGCGCTTGAGTGCTTCGCGTGCAATTTGTTCTGCGGTTTTCATGGTTCTTCCCTCTCTCAAACCTTCATGTTTCTTTGCCGTGAAGGCACGTAGTGCCATTCGGAGAACACGCGCCAGAGCAGCCACAAGAGGGGGCAGACCGCGCACGACAAAGCGCAGCTGCAGGCGGGCGAGGCTCCCCCGGCAACCATGCCCGCACAGCGGGCCTGGTGGTGAAGTGGTGCGGCGGCGTGGGTTCCGTAGACTGCCGCAGGCTGCACGGCAAAGAATCTGGGGCGCAGCCCTAGAT
>JAAZHL010000102.1 GCA_012510755.1 Leucobacter sp. | reverse complement strand
TCCCATCTACGAGGATCACCGCCCGCGCCACCGGCACACCAGCCCCATGCAGCGAGAGCAACGCCCTGCGGCCGGCCTCGCCGAGGGCCCAGGTGATCCCCCGCTCATCAATCTCTGCCGCACTCGCATAGCCCACGGCACCGCTGCCCCACGCGGCAACCAGCGGAGCGATTTCTTCACGCTTCTTTTCGCTCAGCAGCTTCGAATCTCGCAGACCCACTGGCATCGGTGCATGCTCGGCAAGCACCGCGTGAGCACCAACCGCAACCGGGCCTGCGATAGCGCCACGACCCACCTCGTCAATGCCGATAACCAGCGGCACTCCACCGGCAAAACACTCGAGTTCGAATTCGAGGGTCGGGTCTTTTGACGGGTCAGTCTTCGTCATCGTGCGCGGCAGCCTCGGCGACGCCGGTGAAGGTGTCAGCGTAGTTGTCACGCCAGGCGATGCGTGAGAATGGCCAGTTCACGACGACCGCGCGACCAACAATCTCGTCTTCTGAGACGCAACCCTTGCCCGGCTCGTCTTGATGGTAGCGAGAGTCCATGCTCGAGTAGCGGTTGTCGCCCATCACCCACACCGAGCCCTCGGGCACGGTCACATCGAACTCAATGTCTGACACGGCGGTGCGCCCGTCAGGAATGACCGCGTAGGGTTCATCGAGCGGCACGCCGTTCACTGACATGCGGCCTGAGGCATCGCAGCAGGTCACGCGGTCGCCGCCGACACCGATGACACGCTTCACCACATAGTCAGTGCTCGTGTCTGCGGCTAGCCCGAGCGTCTGCATCACCTGCTCGACGGGGCCGGGCCGAGGAGTGCTCGCACTCGAGGGCAGGTTCAGCCACCCACCCGGGTCACGAAACACGACCACGTCACCGCGCTGTACCCCGACCAAGTCTGGCACGAGCTGGTTCACCAGAATACGGTCGTTCACCTCGAGCGTGTGTTGCATCGAGCCAGACGGAATGTAAAAGCTGCGAACGAGAAACGTCTTCAGCAGAAACGAAATGGTGAATGCCACCAGCAAGATGACGACGAGGTCGCGTAGAAAGCGCAGCAGGCTGCGCATGAAGCTCTGCGGTGGCGCGGTGTCACTATGATTCATGTGGTCTCGATATGCAGTCTAGCGGTCGATGTGCCGAACAAAGCTGAGCATTGTGTTGGGCGCCGAACACACGTCAGGCCCCCACCGATGAACGGTGAGAGCCTGACGTGATGAAGAAGTGAGCGGCTTAGATTTCGCGCTTCTCTTTGATCTTGGCCTTCTTGCCGGTGAGGCCGCGCAGGTAGTAAAGCTTCGCGCGGCGTACATCGCCCCGGCTCACGACCTCAATCTTGTCGATCGCGGGTGAGTGCACCGGAAACTTACGCTCGACGCCCACCTGAAAGCTGATCTTGCGCACAGTGAAGGTCTCACGTACACCCTCGCCGTGGCGAGCCAGGACGATGCCCTGGAACACCTGCACACGCGAGCGGTTGCCTTCGATGATATTTACGTGCACCTTGACGGTGTCACCTGCGCGAAAGTCTGGAATGTCGCTCTTGAGCGATGCGGCATCGACGTGATCGAGCTTCTGCATGATGGTCTCTCTCTGTGCCCGCCGCAAGTCGGAACACAAAACTAGCTTTGAAAAAGAATGTGGCGCTCACGGCTCGTGCGAACCCTCGCGGCAGTATCGCACCGTGGCACAAGTGTCTATTATGCCACAAGTTGCGGCTCACTGCCCACAATGAAGTTCGTCGGATAGCGGCGACGATTCGGGTCGGCGCAGCACGCGTCCGTAGAGCCAAGAGCCGAGCAGCCCTCCACCGAACAGGGCGAGAACAACCAGCATACCCATGGCCCAGCCCAGAGCTGCACTCCCCTCGAGAGAGAGCCGCAGCGCCAAGGCAAGCCACGCGACCATCACCACTACCCCAGTCACCAACGTCACTACGATGCGCCCAGCCTCCCAGAGCAGCCGCGGCCTCGTACGTGGATTCTTCAGCCGAGCACAGAACTTAGCCGGGCTGCGCGGGTCGCGGGGCCACCAGGCAAGCACAAAAAACCCGAGCAGAAAGCAGACCATTGCCGGGCTGAAGAACCCCGCTATGGGCCCGCTCTCACGCGAAAGAAACCACCACTGCAGCGAGTGGCCATAATCACTCAAGATCACGATCGCCGTATTTGCCGAGAACAGCAGAAACGATACGCCGAACAGAATGGCCGCGGGCGGCAGGTGAAAGTTCTTGCGCGACGCTCTCGTGCGTGTGCGACTTCGGCGCCACGCTCTCACCCCAAACACGATCAGGCTGACGCCGATGAGCGCGCCCAGAGCGACAATTGCGATCTGTGCAGGATTCACCGCGCTTCCGCCCTCAAGTGTGAAGAACCCTCCCGTAACGACCCGAGATGGGGGTTGCGATTGCGAGGAACGAAGTGCGCAACGTCGGGCCAGTCCGGCTGAAGCTCAACGCCAGCATCTCAACCTTCGAGCAGGTCAGGCCGCACCTGGCGAGTGCGCTCAAGCGACTGCTCATGCCGCCATGCGGCGATCGCGCCGTGGTTGCCGCTCAGCAGCACCGGCGGCACCTCACGGCCCCGCCACACTGGTGGCTTCGTGTAACTCGGGTATTCGAGCAGCCCGTCTTCGTGCGATTCTTCGACGAGACTGTCTGGGTTGCCTACCACGCCGGGCAGCAGGCGACCGATCGCTTCGATCATTGCCAAGACCGCCACCTCACCGCCGTTCAGCACGTAATCTCCGAGACTCACGAGACGCACGCGACCGCGCGCACTGTACTCGTCAAACACCCGCTGGTCGATGCCCTCGTAGCGGCCACACCCAAAGATGAGGTGCTGTTCGTGCGCGAGTTCGCGGGCCATGCGCTGCGTGAAGACCTCGCCCGCCGGCGACGGAAAGATGATCAGCGGGTCGTTGCCAGTCGCGCTATCAGTCGCGCTGTCTGTATCGAGCAGAATCTCGTCGAGCATCTCGCCCCAGGGCTCTGGTTTCATCACCATGCCCGCGCCACCGCCCGTGGGGGTGTCATCGACGGTGCGGTGTCGATCGTGAGTGGCGTCGCGCAGGTCGTGCACGCGCAGATCGAGCAAGCCACGATCTTTCGCCTTGCCCAGCAACGACAGGTCGAGCGTGTCAAAGTAGCTCGGAAAGATGCTCACAATATCGATTCGCACGGCACTCACTCAGCTTCACGCGACTCGGGGTCGCTCTCTGCGTGTGCCGGCTTCGGCTCGTTCGCCGCTTCATCGCCACCAGCTGTCGCGACCTCAGGCAGCTCTTCGAACAGCCCGGCAGGCGGCGTCACCGTCACCACCCCCGCTTCGAGGTCAACGTCTGGCACGATCGCCTCAACGAACGGCACCAGCACGGTGCCTGCCGAAGTGGTCACCGCAAGCAGGTCTTGGGCAGGCAGGTGCTGCACCTCAGCGACCTTGCCAAGCAGCTGACCGTCTCGACGCACTTCGAGGCCCACGAGCTGATGGTCGTACCATGCGTTCTCTTCTTCACCGGCGGCAACCGTCTGTTCGTCGATCCACAGAATTGCCCGCACAATGC
>JAAZHL010000101.1 GCA_012510755.1 Leucobacter sp. | reverse complement strand
GCGAGTTCGGGAGTAGCGGTTGGTTCTCTCGAAGCGGCCGCTGCTGATGCGGCCGGTGGATCCGCAACTTCTGTAGTTAGTTCGGTCATGATAGGCCTGCTTGCGAACCTCTTTGATCTTCCTTGGCTTTGGACAGGCGGTACCGGCACGTGGCCCTTGGGCTGGATTGACACTCCGGTTCCACCCGCAGTTTGGGTGTTTATGCTTGGCGCGCTCGCGGCGGTGTTGTTCTGGGGCCTACAGATTATGAAGAAACGCAAGTCCATCGTGATCTTGCTTACTCTCGTGGTTCTGATTGTTGTTCCCCTATATGTGCTTTACGGTTGGCAAGCAAGGGTAGGCGAAGGTGTTCAGCCACGCTATTTGCTGCCCCTTTTGCTGATTCTACTTGGGGTAGCAACCTACGGTTTTGCCCGCGACAACCTCGGATTTACTCGATTGCAATCGGCAGTGATTTTCTTTGGTGTGGCACTCTCGAACTCGCTCGCGCTGCACAACAACATGCGTCGCTACATCAGCGGGCTCGGCGATGCCGGCTTCAACCTCAACGCCAACATCGAGTGGTGGTGGAACATGCCGCTCTCGCCAATGATCGTCTGGGCGGGCGGCAGCGCAGCGTTCGCACTGATGCTGCTCGGCCTCTGGCTGTGGCTCTACCCGAAGGGTGAGCGGCCGGGGCTGCGGGTCACTGCTGCAGCTCGAGCCGATCAGCCACAAGCCACACCGCAACCGTAAGCTCGGGGTTATTCGCCGCGATCTCACGCAAGAGCTCAAACTCGACTTGATCAGCGTTTGACCGGTGCACGGCCGCCTCGTCGCTCGTGCCACTCGCCGCGAGCCTGGCGAGCGCGAACTCTGCCATCTGGCCCCGTCCCTCGAGCATCTCGTCTCGCAGTTCATAGACCACCAGCTCATCGATGCTCGGCAGCTCGGCGAGGGTCGCGAGCGGGTCTTCACCCTCACGCCCACGAAACTCCATGATGGCGGTGCGCTCGATGCGAGCAAGGTGACGCAGATGCTCCATGCGCTCGCTCGAAATCTTCACCCGTGCAGCCTAGCGGCCCCACCTGGGTGCTGGGACTTCAAGCGCCACATCGACCTCGGTGACCCGAGCCGAACGGTCAGCCCCAATCTCAAACATCGCGAACCCGCGGGCGCCCGAACCGTTCTCGCTCTGCGCATGCGCCCCGCCAGGGTAGGCAATGAGTGGCTTCTCATGCAGCACCAAGCGTCGGTGCACGTGACCAAGCGCCCACGCGTCATAACGCTCATCGCCACGCAACTCGTCGAGCCCCACCGGCAGACACACCCGCTTGCTGAACGCGAGATCGAGACTCGAATGCAGCATGGCAATGTTGAATGCCCCGGCCACCGGCTCGGGGTAGGCCTCAAACACGCGCCGCACGTCATCACGCTCGCGCACCGACACCCCGTGCACGGCGAGCCCCAGAGCAGGCAACTCGAGCGTTGATGGTTGCTCGGCCGCGAACCAGTGCGCCGACCGCGGCAACCGCAGCCGACCAGGCAAGTCGCTCTCGGCGTCATGGTTGCCGCCAATCGCCACCACCGGCCTCTCGCCGACACACCACTCATCCACCATGCGCTGCGCCAGCGCGAGCGCGGTGTCAGACCCGTCACCGCGATCAAACAGGTCGCCCGTGAGCAACACCGCATCGGGCCGCGCGGTACTCACCGTCGCGATCAGACGCTCAGCCGCAGCGTAGGCCACCTCGCGCAGTCGTGCAGCACTGCCCGCCAGGTCGAGCTGCCGCAGGGGCGCGCCGAGGTGCACATCACCGACCACAGCGACCCGCACCGGCTGCGGTGTGAGAGAAAGGGCTGTGCGATCCTCGTCGCCCATACCAATGCCCCCGTCGTGCGCCCCCGCCACGCTCACGCGCGCCGTACCGCCTCGCGACGCCGCCGCAGCGTGTCAACGACCACCAGCACCACGACCGAACCCAGCACGCCAATCACGGTCATCGCCATCGCCTCAGCGCGATGCCCCTGATCGAACTCGCTCATGATCCACGGCGAGAGCAGATCGAGCGCCGCCGGCCGCACCAGCGACGAAAACACCACCTCGCGCAGCGCAAGCAAAAACCCGAGCAACCAGCCGGTAATGATGCCAGGCAAAAGCAACGGCAACATGATGCGGCGCAGCGTGTACCAGCCGCTCGCTCCGCTGATCGTGGCTGCCTCAAGCAACCGGTCGTCAATCGAATCGCGCGAGTTTTTGACGTTCTGAACAATCATCGGCAGCACCACCACAACATACCCGATCACGAGCATCAACGGGGTGTTGTAGGGGGTGACTGGCAGCCAGGGGGAGTTCCACAAGAAAATGAACCCAATCGCGAGCACAATCGCCGGAATCGTGTCAGACGCGACCGAAAGAAAATAGATCAACCTGCCCGACCACCGCCGTTTCAACCGCGCAATTGCGAGCGCACTCGCCACCCCCAGCGCCGTCGCCACCGTCGCAGAAATCAGGGCCAGCGTGGCACTGTTCTGCAGCGGCGTGAGACCCGCGCCGGGCTGCATGACCAAGGCGAAGTAGTCGAACGTGAGATTGTCGAGGCTGAGCGGTTGCGAGCGCAAAATCGTCATCGCGCCGAGAAAGATTGCGACGTAGGGAATCAGCACGCTCAGCGTGATCACGAGGGCCAGCCAGCCCCATGCGCCCGCCCGCGCAGTCGGGTGCAACGACACCGTCGTGCGACGTGCCGCCCTCCCGCCAAACGGGGTCGGCTTGCGCGACACCCACTGTTGCACTCCCCACACCGTGATGCCGAGCGCGAGCAGCACGCTCGAGAGCGCCGCGGCGGTCGGAAAGTCGAGGGGGTCAATCGTGACGGCCGCGTAAATCTCAGAAACGAGCACGCGAAAGCCGATCTTGTTGCCGAGGGTCACCGGCGTGCCAAACTCGCCGGCCGCGCGAATGAACACAATCAGCGCGCCGAGCGAAAACGCCGTGGTCGACAGCGGCGCGACGATCAACCGAAACCGCTGCCGAGCCGAAGCACCCGCAGTCTGCGCGGCCTCATCGAGGCTCGCAGGAATCGAATCAAGATGGTTGCGCAGAATCAGATAGAGAAACGTGAAAACCTCGCTCGCCATCACAAACGCCATACCAAACGGCGACTCGATCATGTGCCGCATGCCCACACCGACCGGCCCGAACAACTGCTCAGCCAGCCCGTTGACACGCACGAAATCGAGCCACGCCAACGACATCACATACGGCGGCGTCATGAACGGCACCATGAGCAGCACGTCGATCCACTGGTGTTCGCGCATGCGCGTCCACGACATCGCGAACGCGAGCGGAGCCGCCATCACCGTCGCCAGCACCACCACCATGACACCCAGCAGCACTGTGTTGCCGAGTGTCTCAAGGTTGCGCGGGTCGACGAGCGCGGGCAGCGCCGAGGGTTGACCGTTGTAGCCAGTCACCGCTCGTGCGAGCACGGCGACGAGGGGCGCCGCGACCGCGATCAGCAGAATGACCAACAGTGTGAGGGTGCCGCCCGAGGTGCGGGGCGCGAGTGCGGCGGGTGTGGTTCGTGCGTTGCCCGTGGTGCGCGGGGTGCGCGTGGTGCCCGTGCTGTGTGTGTCTGCCGTCGCCACAGGGCGGCCACCCGGAGTTGCCCGGGAGCCGCCCTGCGATGATTCTTGCGGGGGTGTCACGGCGAGAATGCGCCTTCCTGAGGTATTAGCTGAGGTAGCGCTCGACGAAGACCTCGAGCAGGTCCTTGCCGGTCGCTGCGAGCTGCTCGGTGGTGACGTTCAGCAGCGGCACCTCGTCGAGTGCGAGGTTGCCAGCCTTCGGTGCGACCGAGGGTTGCGCGGGGATCATGTTTGCGTTCGCAGACGCCTCTTGGCCCTGCTGCGAGAACATGAAGTCAACGAACGCCTTGGCTGCGTCGGGGTTCTGTGTGCTCTCGAGAATGAAGACTGGGCGAGGCGACACGGTCGTGCCCGACGAAGGAATGACCACCTCAAGCGATTCGCCCTTGCCGATCGCCGAGTAGGCCGAGTAGTCGACGCCGCCGAGCACCACTGCGTGTGAGCCAGCGATCACGTCGTCAAGCGCGGGGCCGTTTGCGCCCTGCACGACGAGGCCGTTCTCGAAGAGTGAATCGAACAGCTCCCAGGTTTCGTCTTCGCCGAAGTCGGCAACCATCGCTGCGATCAGGTCGCGAGCCGTGCCAGATTCACGAGGATCAGGCATAATCACCTGGTCGGTGAACTCGGGTGCGGCGAGGTCGGCCCAGTCGCTTGGGGTCTGGGTAGCCACATTGGTGTTGACGACGAGCGAGAGAGCCGAGCCATCGCGGCCGGTGAAGCCGTCGCCCACCCATGCCGGGTGCACTGAGTCAGCGAATTGGGGGGTGTGGTCGAGCAGGCGGCCGTCTGCTGCGTAGGCGGCCGCGGGCGACCATGACGCGAGGTAGACGACGTCGGCCTGCGGGTTCTCCCACTCAGCGTCAAGCTTTGCGGTGATCTTGCCGGTGGTGTCGGCGAAGATATCAACTGTGACGCCGGTGGCGGCGCTGAACTCTTCGATCAGCTTGTCGTTCAGGCCCTGCGGGTTCGCGGCGTAGAGCGTGAGGCTGCCTTCGAGGCCCTCGGGAGCGACCCAGGTGAGGTCGGGCTCGGCGGGTGCAGCGGGGTTGACCGAGGCGGCGTTGTCGTCGCTCGTGACAGACCCGCAGGCGGTGAGTGCCGCGACGGTGAGGCCAGCAAGTGCGAGGCCAGCGATTGAACGGAATGACCGATTCATGTGCTTCTTTCTTTGTGTGTGTTCTTCTTGTGTGTGGTTGTTACGCGGGCACCGTCATGACATGGTGCTCGGCGATCGCGAGGGTGATCTCGGTGCCCGGTTCGATGCGTTCGCTGTGCTCGAGGATCCAGCTCGTCGGTGCCCCCGCGACCTCTGCGGTGAGCGCATACAGGCCGCCGGTGTAGGCGCACGAGGTCACCGTGGCGTGCAACACGACGGAATCTGCGGGCACGGTGTGAGACGTCAGGTGCACTTGCACGTGCTCGGGGCGCACCCCGCGCGAAGGCTCTGGCAGCCAGTTGCAGCGCCCAATGAAACTCGCCACGAACTGGTCTGCTGGCCGCAGATAGAGCTCTTCGGGGCTTGAGAGTTGACGCACTCGGCCGAGCTGCATCACGGCAATGCGATCAGACATTGCCATTGCTTCAGCCTGATCGTGGGTGACGTAGAGGGTCGTAAGGCCGAGCGACTTGGTCAGTTTGCGTAGTTCGTCGCGCAACTGCAGCCGCAGGGCCGCATCGAGTGCAGAGAATGGCTCATCCATGAGCAAGATCGAGGGGCGACCAACAATGGCGCGCGCGATGGCGACGCGCTGTTGCTGCCCGCCCGAGAGCTGGTGTGGCATCTTCTGCGAGAACTGCGCGAGGCCGACGAGCTCGAGCGCCTCAGCCACCCGTTGGGTGATCTCTGCTTTGGGGCGGCGTGCGACACGCAGCGTGAAAGCGACGTTCTCGGCTGCGCTCAAATGCGGCCACAGCGCGAGGTCTTGAAACACCATGCCAAGGCCGCGTTTGCGCGGGGGCACCACGGTTTGGGCCTGCGAGTCGTAGACGGTACGGTCGCCAAACTGAATGCTTCCGCTTTGCGGAGTCTCGAGCCCAGCAACACATCGCAGCAGGGTCGACTTGCCGCACCCTGACGGGCCAAGCACACTGATGAACTCACCAGCACGCAGGTGCAGATCGGTGGGGTGCAAGCCGCTGCCATCTGCGAAGATTCGCGACAGCCCACGAATCTCGATGGACTCGGCAGATATGGTTTTTTGCAGCACGTGTATCGAACGTAATGCGATATATCGTCAGCTTGGTGTGCATCGAGTAAACG
>JAAZHL010000016.1 GCA_012510755.1 Leucobacter sp. | reverse complement strand
CGGGTGAATGCAGCGTTGACCGGCAATGCCCATGGCTTTGAGCGAACGTGCCCTCGCTTCAATGCCTGCGGCGTCATGAATCTCAAGCGGCGGTGAACCGATGGGCGGCTCGATGCCAGCCACACGTGAAGCGATCACCACCTGCGCATAGACGTAATCGACCGTGGGTGATTGCACTTCACTGTACAGGTCGACCGACAGATCGACCGCGCCGACCCCCAACCTGGTGACGCCCGACCTGGCAATCTCGACCAACGACACTACCCCGAGCGCACTCTCGATGAGACCAATGAACTCCATCAGGTGAGCCGCGTCACCGAATGCGGCCCGCACCCGCTTAGCAGCATCGACGCTCTCGATCTTCGGCAGTACCACGCCCGCGAGCACACCAGGGTGCGCTGCTTGCACCTCACTGAGCATGCGAAGGTCGTCTTCGAACCAGGGTGAATCTTGTGCATTAATTCTCACCAGCACTGGCGCCTCAAGCCCGGCCGCCAGAGCAGCACGAATGGCGTCTCGCGCCTGCTGTTTCTCTGCGGGTTCGACGGCGTCTTCGAGATCAATGATGACCCGGTCGGCAGCAGACGCTATCGCCTTCTCGAATCGATCTGGTCGCGCACCAGGCACAAACAAATATGACTCTGGTCTCGTTGCGACGGTACTGGTCGGCTCGTGCATGCGCCCGTTCTCTCTGATCGCTCGCAGGGTGGCGCAGCGATCCTCTTCTCAAAATACAATATTTAGCTTGCGCGGCTCGGCGCACACATCAGCTATCTCACGGCCAGAAACTCGCGTAGGTGACACGAGTTTCTCGGTGCAGCTTGTGCCCCACCTCGCCTTTCTATATTCTATATTATTATTATCGCGGATCTTTTCAAGAGAATTCGACCCCGACGCACGAAAGGGAGCCCAAGACATGAGTCATCTGAGCGAAGAAGAGGCCTTTCTGGTCGACACGGTACGAGCGTTCGTCAATCGCGACGTGAAGCCGACCGTGCGCGATGTCGAACACGCGAACGACTACCCCGAGCGGTGGATCGAGCAGATGAAGGAAATGGGCATCTATGGCCTTGCGGTGCCTGAAGAGTACGGCGGCATGCCGGTCTCGATGCCGTGCTACGCGCAGGTGACCGAAGAGCTCGCTCGCGGCTGGATGTCGCTCGCCGGCGCCATGGGCGGCCACACTGTGGTCGCGAAGCTGCTCACCAACTTCGGCACCGAAGAACAGAAGCAGCGCTACCTGCCACGCATGGCAACAGGTGAAATTCGCGCCACCATGGCCCTCACCGAGCCGGGTGGCGGCTCAGATCTGCAGGCAATGAGCACCGTCGCTCGCACTGACGGCGATGATCTTGTCATCACCGGTTCGAAAACATGGATCACGAACGCCCGCCGCTCAGGTCTCATCGCGCTACTGTGCAAAACCGACCCGAACGCGCAGCCGCGCCACAAGGGTATCTCTATCGTGCTCGTTGAACACGGCCCGGGCCTCACCGTCTCACGTGACCTGCCGAAGCTCGGCTATAAGGGTGTCGAGTCGTGTGAACTTTCGTTTGACGACTATCGCGTCTCGAAATCAGCCATTCTCGGTGGTGAAGCTGGCCACGGCTTCTCACAGATGATGCGCGGCCTTGAAACTGGGCGCATTCAGGTGGCATCTCGCGCACTCGGTGTCGCCTCGGCTGCACTCGAAGACTCGCTCGCGTATGCCCAGCAGCGCGAGAGCTTCGGCAAGCCGATCTGGAAGCATCAGGCGATCGGCCACTACCTCGCCGACATGGCGACCAAGCTCACCGCCGCGCGCCAGCTGACACGGCACGCCGCCGAGCGGTTTGACAGTGGCGAACGCGCCGACATGGAGGCGGGCATGGCGAAGCTCTTTGCCTCTGAGATCGCGATGGAGATTGCGCTGAACGCAGTGCGCATTCACGGCGGCTACGGCTATTCGACCGAGTTTGACGTCGAGCGCTATTTTCGCGATGCCCCGCTCATGATCGTAGGCGAAGGCACCAACGAGATTCAGCGCAACGTGATTGCTTCGCAGCTCGTGGCGCGCGGCGGCATCTAGAACGCACACAACGGCATCGGGCGCGAGGATCGGGGCCGGCGGGCCACACCCCCAACCAGCTCCCGGCTCTCACTCGTTGCACCCCGATAGGCTGGCTGAGATGCCTCCCGGCGCGTCAACCGCCGCCAACCAAGTCAGCCGAGTTAGCCAACCAGAAGGGTCTTTCACCACCATGTCAGAGCTGCCCACCAGCGCCGTCATCGATCTGCAACGCGCACACCGGTCAGTACGCAAGTTTCTCGACACCCCAGTGACTGACGCGCAGCTCGCAGCAATCATCGGCGCGGCCCAGCACGCTTCGACCTCGTCGAACTTGCAAGTGTGGTCGGTCATCGCCATCCGAGATGCTGAACGCAAGGCCCGCCTCTCTGCAGCGATCGGCAACCATGCGTACGTGACGCACGCGCCCGTGTTTCTTGTTTGGGTGGCCGACCTCGCCAGAAACGCTGAGCTCATCAAAGCGCAGGGCGGCGAACCAGCGACATTTCACCTGATCGAGAACACCCTGCTGAGCGGCCTCGACATCGGCATCGCCGCACAGAGCGCGCTGCTCGCGGCTGAATCGCTTGGCCTTGGTGGGGTATTTGTCGGTGGTATTCGCAATAATCCGGCGGTATTGAGCGCCGAGCTCGGGCTGCCCAAGTACGCATTTCCAATGGTTGGCATGTCGATTGGGGTGCCTGACCCTGACGAAGGCACCGGCCTCAAGCCCCGTCTGCCATTGACCGGCGTCTTGCACCATGAGCAATACGATGGCGACCGCTGGAAGCCCTCGATCGAACAGTATGAAGAGAGCTATGAGGGCTACTTCGCAGGGCAGGGTCACCCCGGCCGAAGCTGGGCGCGCACGGTGGCAAAGCGGCTCGGCACAATCGAAGGCATGCACGGTCGGCACACGATGCGCGACTCGCTGCGCGAACAGGGCTTCGACTCCGAGTAACTTCGACTCCG
>JAAZHL010000441.1 GCA_012510755.1 Leucobacter sp. | reverse complement strand
TAAGCTATCGTACTGGTGGATAGAGTCTGAAACATGGCTCTATCCCCTATTATTGAAAGGAAGTTACGATTATGGGTAAGAGAATTCCAAAAGGTTGGACTTTTAATGGTTCAACAAGAAAATATGATTATAAAGTATTCAATTCAGCAGGTGAAGAGAAAACGGTGTTCGATGAAGATGGTGTTCTATATCATCAAGGTTCAGCCCTGACGCAATATGAGCAATCAATCTTGTTCGCAGAAGCAGGTGCAGGTACTTATACAGGAACTGTTGACCTACCTGCTGGAGCGGTCATTCAAGATATTATCGTTCATGCTATTGCTCTTTGGGCGGCGGCTACATCTGCGTCTATGATCGTTGGAGATGATGCCGACCCTAATGGCTTCTTCGATGCTGTTAACTTGAAAGCAACTGATCTTCTCGCAGGAGAATCAATTAACTTCACGCACACAGGCGGTAAAGAAGGTGCTGATCTTGACGATCCTGACGCAGGCGCTCATGTACGCAGGCGTTATCTTGCTACTCCAAGAAGTGTTACTGGCAAGATTGTATCTGTTGGTGCAGGAACGACTGGCAGGACATTGATGACAGTTATTTATACTGTGCCTTCACCTAAAGCCGCAGTAAAGACCTAACGAATTGACTCATAAGGTATAATGGAATAAGAAGCATTGAAAGGGGGAACATGGATTTCATATAGTCTGTGTTCCCCTATGTTTTCAGAAGGAGATATTATTATGGCTACTAAAGTATTATCTGGTATTAAAACAAAAACCATTTCGTCTGGTTCTGCATCTAAATCTCAAAAATATGCAACAAACGCAAGAAGATCAATAATGAAACAGCCTACATCTGGTCAAACCTTTAGTTCAAGCCCTGTTTCTATTAAGCCAATAAAAACTGGCATTACCGCTAAAGCTACGAGAAAGTCAGTACCAAAGATGAAGATGAAGGCAACAAGTAAAACTAAGCCTTATGCTAAAATGCCAAACATAAAATATAAAAAAAGTAAAAGCATTAGGAAAAGAAAAAATACTAACTACGGATTGTAAGGAGATGAAATAAATGCAATATACAAGAGAAATATTCAAGAAAGTAAAAAAGATAACAGGTGCTACAACGCTTAGTACAACTGCTATATCTGTTGCGATTAAGGGTGAGTGCATAACAGTTATCAGCCTTGCAGGTAACGTATGGATAAACCCATTAGCTACTGCTGTCGCAGACCAAACATCTATCAAGATAACAGATACGTCAAAACCACTTGATTTGCTTGTAGACGGAAATCTAAGCCTTATATCTGATGTGACAGGAGCAACATACCAAATTATATATTGGGATATTTAAGCAGGTGATGTAGATGGCAGGGATTGTAAGCAAGGATATATATAGACTTGTAAAAACAACTACAACAGAAATAGATATAATGGATAGGATATATCATGGAGATGTAGATGCCTATAACATAGACATTGAATTCTATGGTGTTATATCTATTACAGGTACTTGTAATCTTCATTTTGTTTTGTCTGACGGTACAGCGTTAGATAAAGATGCTTCTGATGGTGTTGTTATCGATGGTAATAATGTAAAATACACCTTGCCGACATATCTGTAT
>JAAZHL010000428.1 GCA_012510755.1 Leucobacter sp. | reverse complement strand
GGTGAAGAGATCACGCACCCTCGCTGCACCAACGCCGACGATCATCTCCACGAACTCGGCGGCGCTCATGGAGAAAAAGGGGACCCCCGCCTCGCCCGCCACGGCTTTTGCGAGGAGCGTTTTTCCCGTTCCGGGCGCCCCTACGAGAAGGATGCCCTTCGGGGCCGTTCCACCCAGCCGGGTGTATTTCCCGGGATCCTTCAGGAAATCGACGATCTCCACCAGTTCGTTCTCCGCCTCGTCGATGCCTGCCACGTCGTCGAAGGTCACTTTCTCTTCTGTCTCCTGGTCGTACCGTTTCGCCTTGCTTTTCCCGAGCCCCGTGAGTCCACCCATGCCGCCCTGGGAGGACCGGCGGAACAGCCAGAAATAGAAGAGGATGAACAGGACTCCGGGTCCGAAACTGTAGAGCAGTGTCTCCAAGGCGCTTCGCTCTTCGTGTATGGGCTGCGCACTGATTTCCACGCTGTGGGAGAGCAGAAACGACTCCAGGCCGCTGTCCACGAAAGAGGGGAGGGTCGTGGTGAAAAAACTGACTGTTTTCGCCGTTTTCCCCGTCGGGTCGCTTCTTGTCCCGTCACCGGGGTAGGTAACGGGAGTTCTGAAGTCTCCCCAGATATTTTCTCCCTTGTTATAAATCGCATGGACGTTCCCCCTGGCCGTCTCCTGCCTGAAGAGGGTATAGGGGATGTTTGCCGGCTCCTGGGGTGCCGGTGCCAGGAAGGCCGCCATGAGATAGTTGATGATGAGAATGACCAGAAACCACATCCAGATCTTGGTCGGGGGAAGATTTTTGCGCGGCTGATTTTGTGCTTCGCCGCCATTTCGGGGCGAAGACTGGTATTTATCCCTTTCAGGGAACCTGCCGGAAAACGGGGTTTTATTTTTCATGGAAATCCTCCTTGGTGCGCATGATCCGCCTTCCCTGTCAGCGTTTTGGGGGAAGAGGCGGCGATTCGTGCAGGAAACGGTGTTTTCTTCGGAAATGACAGGGTTAATTATACGTCTTCCCTGAGGTTTGCCGTCAATCCCGATGCCGGGATGTCTCCGTTGTACGGCGGCAGATTCCGGGAAAAGAATGCCAAAAGCCCATGTTTGGTGTATTGTTAGAATGTCAGGAACCGGTGAACGGACTGCCGAAGGAGGCACCCATAGTGAAGAGCGATTTTTTCAGCCTGTACAGCCATGACTTCATCCGGGTCGCCGCATGCGTCCCTGCCGTCCGGACCGCGGATCCGGCAGTCAACGCGGAAAAGACAGAGGAACTGCTCAGGGAGGCCTCGGAGCGCAAAGCGGTGCTCGCCGTCCTGCCGGAACTCGGAATTTCCGCCTACTCCTGCGGAGATCTCTTCTTCCAGGACGCCCTGCGGCTGTCCGCTCTCAAGGGGCTTGAAACGGTCCTCGGCGCTTCGGCCTCCCTGGACATGGTCATTGCCGCGGGAGTCCCGCTGAAGATAGGGGACGGGCTCTTCAACTGCGCTGCTGTCCTGTTCCGGGGCCGAATCCTCGGCGCGGCGGTCAAGAGCTTCCTTCCCAACTATCGGGAATTTTACGAACTGAGGCACTTCAAGCCCGCCTCCGCCCTTCCGGCGGACACCATTAACCTCCTGGGGCAGAAGGATATCCCCGTGGGGGCCGACCTGATTTTCGAGGCGGAGGGCATTCCAGGCTTCCGGCTGTTCTGTGAAGTCTGTGAGGACCTCTGGACGCCCGTGCCGCCGTCCTGCTACGCCGCCCTCTCCGGGGCCACCGTGGTGGCCAACCTGTCCGCCTCGAACGTCACCACCGGCAAGGCGGACTACCGCAGGGC
>JAAZHL010000100.1 GCA_012510755.1 Leucobacter sp. | reverse complement strand
CTTCTAGCCTAGAGGCCGTGGCTGTTCGGGGCGGGCTAGCAATAGTACGGGCAGCATGAGCATTTTGGGTTGCGGCCTGTTTGGGGTGCGGGCTGTACGGGTGATCGTGGAGGTGCGGGCTGTACAGGCCATCGTGAAGGTGCGGACCGTGCGGGCTGTCGCCACAATCTCGCAACAATGAACGGCTAGACTGACATCGATCACCTTTAGGCACCAAAGGCTTGCAGTGTATAGCGAAGCCGACGACTCGGTGCCGTCAATAATGAAAGCGGAGCACCCTGATGAGCGCGATTCCTGACAAGCCAAAACTCGAAGGACTCGAAGAAAAATGGGGGCCCGTCTGGGAGCGCGAGGGCACCTATCGCTTCGACCGTGAAGCGGCCTCTCGCGACGACGTCTACAGCATTGACACTCCCCCGCCCACTGCTTCAGGTTCGCTGCACGTCGGTCACGTGTTCAGTTACACCCCCACCGACACGGTGGCCCGTTTTCAGCGTATGCGTGGCAAGCGTGTCTTCTACCCGATGGGTTGGGACGACAACGGGCTTCCAACCGAACGACGTGTACAGAACTACTACGGCGTGCGCTGCGACCCGACGCTCCCCTACGTCGAGAACTTTGTGCCGCCACACGACGGCGCAACAGGCAAGAGCGTGAAGGCCGCAGACCAGCAGCCAGTGTCACGACGCAACTTTATTGGCCTGTGCGAAGAGCTGACCGTCGAAGATGAGAAGCAGTTCGAGAGCCTGTGGCGCACGCTTGGACTGTCAGTCGATTGGGCTCAGACCTACCGAACGATCGGTGACGAGTCGTTGCGGGCGTCGCAGCTCGCATTTCTGCGCAACATCGAGCGCGGCGAGGCCTACCAGGCGCAGGCACCGACGCTGTGGGACGTGACGTTCCGCACCGCAGTGGCGCAGGCTGAGCTCGAAGACCGAGAACAACCCGGCGCCTACCACGCACTCGCATTTCACAAGGTTGACGGCAGCGGCGACATTCTGATCGACACCACCCGTCCAGAACTCCTTGCCGCCTGCGTGGCACTCGTGGCTCACCCAGATGATGAGCGTTATCAGCCGCTCTTTGGCACCACTGTGCGCACGCCAGTGTTTGGCGTCGAGGTGCCAATTGTGGCGCATCATCTCGCCCAGCCAGACAAAGGCACGGGCATTGCCATGATCTGTACGTTCGGTGATGTGACCGACGTGATCTGGTGGCGCGAGCTTGACCTTCCGAACCGGGCAATCTTGGGGTTTGATGGCCGCATCATCGCTGAGGCGCCCGACGCCATCGACAGCGCAGCTGGCCGCGAAGCATATGCTCAGATCGCCGGCAAGACGGTGTTTAGTGCTAAACAGACCATGGTTGAGCTGTTGCAGGCCAGTGGCGAGCTCGTCGGTGAGATTCGCAACATCACCCATCCGGTGAAGTTCTTTGAAAAGGGTGAACGACCACTCGAGATTGTGTCCACACGCCAGTGGTACATCAAGAATGGTGCGCGCGACGAGCAGCTCCGTGAGCGCCTGCTGGCACACGGTCGTGAGTTGCAGTGGCACCCAGAGTTTATGCGCGTGCGTTACGAGAACTGGGTTGAAGGGCTTTCGGGCGACTGGCTCATTTCGCGTCAACGATTCTTTGGTGTGCCGATCCCAGTCTGGTACCCACTCGACGCAGATGGCAACCCCGTCTTCGAGACGCCTCTGGTGCCGACCGCCGAGCAGTTGCCAGTGGACCCATCAATTGATGTGCCACCAGGATACAGCGAGGCGCAGCGTGGTGTTGCGCACGGGTTCATCGGTGAAGTTGACGTGATGGACACCTGGGCGACTTCATCACTCACGCCACAGCTCGCCGGCGGCTGGCAGCGCGACCCTGAACTTTTTGACCTCGTATACCCGTTTGATTTGCGCCCGCAGGGTCAAGACATCATTCGCACATGGCTGTTCAGCACGCTGCTTCGCAGCGAGCTCGAAGCTGGCACCTTGCCGTGGCGGCACGCAGGTATTTCTGGCTGGATTCTCGACCCAGACCGTAAAAAGATGTCAAAGTCAAAGGGCAACGTGGTCACCCCGCTGGGTCTACTCGAACAGCACGGCAGCGACGCGGTTCGCTATTGGGCGGCGTCTGCCAAGCTCGGTACCGATGCAGCATTTGACCCACAAAACCCAACCCAAATCAAGATTGGGCGACGTCTCGCGATCAAGCTGTTGAACGCGGCAAAGTTCACGCTTGGCTTTGACACATCGGGCGTTGGGGCGGTCACTGAACCCCTCGATCGGTCGATGCTCGCTGGCCTTGCCACGGTCATCGAAGGCTCGACCAAAGCCTTCGAACAGTACGACCATGCTCGCGCGCTTGAACTTACCGAGAGCTATTTCTGGACGTTCTGTGACGACTACCTCGAGCTCGTCAAAGAACGTGCACACGGTGGTGAAGGCGCAGCACAGGCGTCTGCGGTCACCGCGCTGCGTAGTGCACTCTCGGTATTTGTGCGCCTGTTTGCTCCGTTCTTGCCCTACGCGACTGAAGAGGTGTGGTCGTGGTTCGGTGAGGGCTCAGTGCACGTCGCAGCCTGGCCGACAGCTGATGAGGCGCTCGAATTGGCGGGTGCCGATGCAGATGCATCACTGCTTGAGCTCGCAGGCGAGACACTGACAGGCATTCGAGGTGCGAAGACTGACGCCAAGGTATCTCAGCGTACCGTCGCGACACGAGTCAAGATCGATGTGCCAGTGTCGCTGCTTGAGAAGTTGAAGCTTGCCGCGCCAGACATTCAAGACGTGGGCCGCATCGTCAATCTCGAGTTCTCAGCCTCTGACGTGGCCGAGATCTCGGTGGTCGATGTCGAGCTCGAGGCGACGGAGTAGGCGCTCATGCAGTTAGGCGTGCGATGGCGTGCGGGTGAACCCGTGCATCGAAGCGTGCCCGCCATATTGCACGAGGCAATCGCTGCTGCAGAGGCCGAGCATGCTGAGGCGCAAGCCTGGACGCTCACCTGGCTCGAAAGCCGACCCCGGTTGCAACTTGACGACCTAGTGTTGTTGTCTGTTGACGCACATGGCGGTGTGCATGCCGCCGCACTCAGCGATGGTGCAGCAACAAACGAAGAAGACATCGAAGACGAAGACGACGATAGTTGGTTGGACTGATTCGGAGCTATGAACATGAACCACAGAAATCGCCACATGAATGTCCTCGTCGCGTCACTTACGAGTGTGCTGCTGCTGTCTAGCCTCGCTGCGTGTGCCCCGGAGCCCTCCGACGTGGCTGGTAGCACTGACAAAGAGCACACCGAGTCAATCAACCCGGAGTCAGAGGCGAGCGAACGCGAAGTCACCGAGTATGAATTCAATACTTCGATGCCCGACAGCTTTCCGAGCGATGAATTCGCGCTGCCTGAAGGTGCGGTGATCGAAGACGTTGGCGAGCGTGGCTTTGATCAGTGGTATTTGCTGCTGCGGGCCGCGGATGGCGAGACTGCTGATACGCTCTGGCAATCGGTAATAGACAGCAACGGCTTTACTGTGTCAGATCAAGGCGAAACGAGCGAAGGCGGACTCGTTGCGACATTGAACGGGGTCACAATCACTGCGCTCGCTGCGACGATTCCGTTGCACGACGGCTCAGTTCAACTGAGTTACGACATTATGCGTTTCGCCTAGGTGCGCTCAGATCGAAGCACTAGGCGTCTAGCCACGGGGCTGAAATTGGCGGGCCGAAAGTTGAGCGCGAAAGCAGAAGGCCAAAAGTAGAAGGCCAAGAAGATCGAAAACGGTGCGGGTGAACGACTGTTACGCGCTTCGTTCGGCCCCGCTGGGTCACGCACGACATTCAGCGCCGCTGGGTCACGCACGACATTCAGCGCCGCTGGGTCACGCGCTTCGTTCGGCGCCGCCACTTGATGATACGAGCACCAATGGTGCTGCTGCACCAAGCACGGCCTGTTCGGTCACGATAACCCTTGTGATGTCGTTGTTCGAGGGCACATCAAACATCACCGCCCCGAGCACATCTTCAAGAATGGCCCGCAGCCCTCGGGCCCCGGTCTTGCGCTCGACAGCCATCTGAGCGACCGCTTCAAGGGCTGCTGGTTCGAACTCTAAGCTCACACCATCAAGCTCGAACATGCGCTGATATTGCTTGACGAGTGCGTTCTTTGGTTCGGAAAGAATGCGCACCAGGGCATCGACATCGAGCGGATGCACCGTAGCGACCACCGGCAGTCGCCCAATGAACTCGGGAATCAGGCCAAATTTGTGCAAGTCTTCTGGCTGTACTTGTGACAGCAATTCGCTCTCGTCGCGTTTGCTCGCGACCGGGGCACCAAAGCCGATGCCCCCCTTGCCGAGGCGTGAGGCAATAATCTCTTCGAGGCCCGCAAACGCACCGGCGACAATGAAGAGTACATTGGTGGTGTCAAGCTGAATGAACTCTTGGTTTGGGTGCTTGCGGCCACCCTGGGGCGGAATAGACGCGACAGTTCCCTCAAGAATTTTGAGGAGCGCCTGCTGCACGCCCTCACCAGACACATCGCGAGTGATCGAAGGGTTTTCTGCCTTACGGGTGATCTTGTCGATCTCGTCGATGTAGATGATGCCCGTCTCAGCGCGCTGCACATCGTAGTCTGCGGCTTGCAGCAGCTTCAGCAGAATATTCTCAACATCTTCACCGACGTAGCCCGCTTCGGTCAACGCCGTGGCGTCAGCGACCGCGAACGGCACATTCAGCTGTCTGGCCAATGACTGCGCAAGGTAGGTCTTGCCACAACCGGTCGGCCCGAGCATCAAAATGTTCGATTTGGCGATCTCAATTTGCTCGCCAGCCGACTCCGCACTCGTGAGCGCCTTGCTCGCTCGCACCCGCTTGTAGTGGTTGTAAACCGCCACCGCGAGGGACTGCTTCGCGCGGTCTTGCCCGATCACATATTGATCGAGAAAGTTCGCGATCTCGCGAGGCTTGTGCAGTGAGAAATCGTTCTGCTCAGCAGATGAGTGCTCAGCGAGCCGCTCTTCGATGATCTCGTTGCAGAGCGCGACGCACTCATCGCAGATGTAAATTTGCGGGCCAGCAATCAGCTGCTGCACCTGCTTTTGGGACTTACCGCAAAACGAACACTTGAGCAGCTCACTACTCTCGATCTTCGCCATGCGCCCTCCCTGACTACAAATTTTAGCGGTCGCCCCGAGCCTAGCCCGCACCACCGACATTCTCGCTGTCGGCGCGCCGGGCTAGGCTATCGCGAGCTACTGGTTGATGACCGGCTGCGGGTTCTTGCGACTGGTCAGCACCTGGTCGATGAAGCCGAACTCAAGCGCTTCTTGTGCGTCAAGAATCTTGTCACGATCGATGTCTTGGTGAATCTGCTCTATCGACCGGTTCGAGTGCTTCGACAGCGTGTGCTCGAGCCACTCACGCATGCGCATGATTTCGCGGGCCTGAATCTCGATGTCGCTCGCCTGTCCATGGCCACCCTGGCCGGTTGCCGGCTGGTGAATCAGCACGCGCGCGTTGGGCAGCGCGAGACGTTTGCCCGGCGTACCGCCAGCAAGCAGCACTGCCGCGGCAGAGGCCGCTTGCCCGAGGCACACTGTCTGAATGTGTGGCTTAATGTACTGCATGGTGTCGTAGATGGCCGTCATTGCGGTGAACGAGCCACCGGGCGAGTTGATGTACATGATGATGTCGCGCTCGGGGTCTTTGCTCTCGAGCACGAGCAGCTGAGCCATCACGTCATCAGCAGAGGTATCGTCAACCTGCACGCCCAAGAAGACAATACGGTCTTCAAAGAGCTTCGCATAGGGGTCGGTGAAACGAGTGCCGTAGGTAGTGCGTTCTTCGAACTGCGGCAAAATGTAGCGCGAACTTGGCATCGCGAGGTTCGAGATGCCTGCTTGGGGCTGAGTGTTGTGCATCAAAATGTCTCCTGTGCCGTGCTACTTCTTGGTGCCGCCGCCACCGACAACGTCATTGGCAGATTCACGAATAAAATCGACAAACCCGTATTCGAGCGCCTCTTCTGCGGTGAACCAGCGATCGCGGTCACCATCTGCGTTGACTTGCTCAACGGTCTTGCCAGTCTGAGCTGCGGTGATCTCGGCCAGTCGGTTCTTCATCGAGGTGATGAGCTGAGCCTGAGTTTGAATGTCGCTCGCGGTGCCACCAAACCCGCCATGCGGCTGGTGCAGCAAGACACGCGCATTCGGGGTGATGTATCGCTTGCCCCGCGTACCTGCGGTGAGCAAGAACTGACCCATCGATGCCGCCATGCCGATGCCGACAGTAACGATGTCGTTTGGAACGAAGCTCATCGTGTCGTAGATCGCCATGCCCGCGGTGATCGACCCGCCTGGCGAGTTAATATACAGGTAGATATCTGCTTCGGGATCTTCTGCAGCGAGCAGCAGAATCTTGGCGCAAATCTCGTTCGCGTTCTCGTCTCGAACTTCTGATCCGAGCCAGATAATGCGATCTTTCAGCAGTCGCTCAAACACGTTGTTCGGCGGCATCTGTTCAGCCATTGCTGCGCTCCTTCTATTGGTGCCTAGTACGAGAGTATCGACTTGAGCAGCATCTGGGGCGCGTGTTCGCCCTGGGCGTGGCGGGGTTCACTGCGCGCAAAAAAAGGATCCGCCCGTTGCGGGGCGGATCCTCTTCTTCAGAACTCTGACTACTTGTCGTCGGCCTTCTTTGCGGGCTTCTTGGCCGCTGGCTTTTTCGCCGGCGCCTCATCATCAGATGCGGCTGCCTTCTTCGCAGCAGGCTTCTTTGCAGCTGCTTTCTTTGCAGCTGGCTTCTCTTCAGAGACCGCCTCGGCTTCTTGAACTGCCTCGGCCTCTTCAACGATCTCTTCAGCCTGGTCGATGACCTCAGCTACCTCTTCATCGTCGACAGCAGTGAAGTCGCTCAAGTCGACCGCGTTGCCCTTCTTATCGACAACCTTCGCCTTCGACAGGGCGACAGCGAGTGCCTTGTTGCGGGTCACTTCACCAAGGATCGCGCCCATCTGGCCGCCCTGGCTGATTGCCTGGATGAACTGCGACGGATCCATGCCGTACTGCTGCGCCGACTGGAAGACGTACTGCGACAACTCATTCTGCGTCGGCGTGACATTCTCTGCCTCGGCGATTGCATCGAGCAACAGCTGCAAGGCAAGCTGCTTCGCGCTCGACTCGCGAACTTCTTCGCGGTGCACGTCGTCTTCGAGACGCCCCTCGCTTTCGAGGTGACGGTGCACCTCTTCTTCGACGAGCTCGTCGCTGACCGGAATCTTGGCCTTTTCGATGAGTGTGTCGGTGAACAGATCGCGGGCCTGGCGACCCTGCGCGAAGACTGCAGCCTTTGACACCTGCTCAGCAAGGCTCTCACGCAGCTCAGTGATCGTATCGAACTCACTCGCAAGCTGAGCGAAATCATCGTCTGCTTCAGCAAGCTCGCGCTCTTTCACTGCGGTGATGGTCACCTCAACCTCAGCGTCTTGACCCTCGTAGTCACCACCCAGCAGCTGCGAAGTGAAGGTGGTGCTCTCGCCAGCCGTCAACGTCTCGACAGCCTCGTCTAGCCCAGCAAGCATATTGCCCGAGCCAACCTCGTATGAGACACCGTCTGCCTGGTCAACATCGTTGTCACCAATGCGAGCGACCAGATCAAGCTCGACAAAGTCACCGCTCTTTGCGGGGCGATCAACCGTGTTCAGGTTGCCGAAGCGCTCACGCAGCTTGTTCAGCTCTTCTTCGACCGCGTTCTCGTCGGTCTCGACCTCGTCGACCTCAATCTTGAGACCGTCGTACTTCGGAAGCTTGAACTCTGGGCGAGCCTCGACCTCAAACGCGAGAATGATTTCGCTCGCAGGGTCTTTCACGTCGAGCCACTGCTCAACGTCTGCACTCGGGCGACCCATCGGCTGCGTCTCGGTTTCGACGAGAGCGGCCTGGTAAAACGCGTCGAGTGACTCGTTGACTGCCTGCTCAACAACGGCAGCGCGGCCGACGCGCTGATCGATGATTGGGGCAGGCACGTGGCCCTTGCGGAAGCCAGGAATCGAGACTTGCTGCGAGATCGTCTTGTAGGCCTGCTTCAGATATGGCTCGAGATCGTCGATCGTAATAGCAACCGTCAGCTTCACCCGTGTCGGAGTGAGCTTCTCTACATTCGTCTTCGGCAAGATCGGCCTCTCATGTCGTGCAGTGATTTCGTTGTCGCGGCGGTAACCGTGTCGGGGCGACAGGATTCGAACCTGCGACCTCCCGCTCCCAAAGCGGGCGCTCTAGCCAAGCTGAGCTACGCCCCGTCAAGCAGACAACCCTGCAAGTCTAGCTGATATTTTTCGCCCCGAGTGACACGGCGACACAACTGGCCGAATCGCCCACCCAAAACCAGTGCAATACCGGCGTTCGTGGCAGCTAATAATGTAGCAATGGACAGTACATGCTGCCCCCAACTAGGAAATACGACATCAACTTCCCACCTGCAGAAGTAACGTGCTCGGTACCAGCCACACCATCGCAATCTGAACGCGGCAACAGCCAGCTAATATCGAGTATCGCCTGTATGCGAGATCGAGCACTTCCCGCTCCGATGTGACCACTTGTGCATAGGCCTCAATGACTGCGAAAGCGATCTGCCGCTGTAATGACTTGGCTTAGAGAATGAGGCTCCATGAGCATGAGTAACAATTCGACAGCCCCGGGATGGTACCAAGATCCTGCGGCAGCGAACTCGCTGCGGTACTGGGATGGAATCCAGTGGACGCAACACACGTCCCCGGTGCCGACGCCTACGCAAGTAGCACAACCGGCTCCCCCAGCTAATTGGTACCCCGACCCTGAAGACGCCTCACGAGTTCGCTACTGGAACGGAAAAAAGTGGACGAAGAGAGTTCGATTGACTGAGGAAGCACTCGCCGTTTATCAAGAAGAGCAGAAAGCGTGGGAGCTCGAAGTAGAGCAGAAGCGGATTTCTGAAAAAGCAGAAAAGATCGCAAACGAGCAAGCCATTGAGCAGGCGTTCTACGAAAACATTATTCTTTGCGGAAGTAAACTACGCCCTGCAGCGTTCAGGAGCGTACTGTCACACTCTCACGAGGGTGAAACCCCGTGGCTAGTCATCCATTCTTCCTTTGCCGGAGTCTTAGCGGCCTACGACGATCGGCTACTCATCATAAAAACTGGAGCCTTTACAGCGTGGGCCGCTGGCGTTCTCGGCGGCGGAAGAATCACCACGTTTCTTTATAGCGAAATCACCGGCATCGAGTACAACGGCCAACTGGTGAATGGCGTACTCGAGATCCTGACACCGAGCTACCAAGGAACACAGAATCAGGACTTTTGGAAAGGCACCTTTCAACCAATCAACTCAGATTCCAGCAATCCCCAGGCACTGTCAAACACGTTGCCGTTTGGCCGATTTGAGTACAACGAATGGCTTCCACATATCAACGAGCTACGTAAACGTATTACCGAAGCAAAAAAGCCAGTAGTAAAAGTGGAAGGCGTGCCAGTTCAACAGCACTCGCTTACAGAAGAGCTACGAAATCTCGCTGAGTTGAAATCCAACGGAGTAATCGATGAGATCGAGTATGCTCAGCTCAAATCGCAGTTGCTGCAAACCGGTTACCTCACAAAATAGGTGCAAAGCAAACGCCAGGCCACGCGGACGGACAGCCCATTCGGCGATCACCTTGAGATCAACAAAGGTTTGGTAAACGGAGGGGATGACGGGAATCGAACCCGCGTAACCAGTTTGGAAGACTGGGGCTCTACCATTGAGCTACATCCCCATACAGAAGCAATTCACTTCTCATTCACGAAAACCCTCACAAAGTGAGGGTTTCGCTCCCCCGGCTGGGCTCGAACCAGCGACATCCTGATTAACAGTCAAGCGCTCTGCCAACTGAGCTACAGGGGATCATTGCCTAGGCAACGTCGTCTAGCTTAT
>JAAZHL010000099.1 GCA_012510755.1 Leucobacter sp. | reverse complement strand
GACCTACACCACCATCATCGCCGCAGTGACCACCCCGTTCGAAGCGCAAATCACCGACCCCGAGAGCGAAGCGCTCGCGTGGGTGCCTCTGAACAGGGTCGCGGATTTTGATCTGCACCCCGGGTTTGGCGCGAGTTGGCCGCTGCTGTTGCCACTGTTGCAAGACGATCGCGCGGGCACCGAGCGCCTGCTGGCGGACGGGTTAATCACTCGCCTCGGTTAGCCTGCCTCGGTTAGCCTGCCTCGGTTAGCCTGCCTCGGTTAGCCAGGTGATCGGGCACCAGGTGATCGGGCAGCAGTTTGCTTCGGCCGCCCGAGTTTCTACCCAGGCAGCCGAAGCGTACAGCGTTTACGATTTAGCGACGGGTTACACGAGTGCCCGGCGCAGAAGCTCTCGTGCCTCGCGACGCGGCCCGGTGAAGAATGGCACTTCTTCGCGCACGTGCAGACGCGCCTCGACTGCGCGCAGCTCGCGCATGAGATCGACAATTCGAATCAGGTCGTCACTTTCGAAGGCGAGCAGCCACTCGTAGTCGCCGAGCGCGAATGCCGAGATCGTGTTTGCGAGCACGTCTCCGTAGTCACGCGCGGCTCCACCGTGTTCGCGCAGCATGCGGCTGCGATCGGCCTCTGGCAGCAGGTACCACTCGTATGAGCGCACGAACGGGTAGACGCACACATAGCCTTTGGGGTTATCCCCTGCCAAGAACGCAGGCACGTGACCCCGGTTGAATTCGGCCGCGCGGTGCACGCCGACGTTCGACCATACGGGGGTCAGGCGACCTTCAGACCCTTCGAGCACCACCCGATAGGCCTCTTGCAAGGCCTCGCTGGTGGGCGCGTGCAACCAGATGAGCACGTCGGCGTCTGCGCGAAACCCTGAAATGTCGTACCAGCCGCGTACGGTGAGTCCATCGACAGCCGCGAGCCGCTGCTCAATGTGGGCGACGGCCTCTTCGCCGGGGGCCTCTACCAGGCGGTCCTCGGCGAACACCGCGTACATGGCGTAGTTGATCGATTCGTTGATCGATTCGGCTACTGCCGAGTGGTCGACAACGGGGGCAGTGTGCTCGGTCATGGGTGGGGCTCCTTGGGTGTGAGTGCGTGGCTGTGCGGGTTGGTTGGCGGGTGAGTGTGTGGCTGGGTGAGCGTACGAGCGGCCGCAGCTTCGAACGCGGTTAGTCTTCGTCGCCGGCGAGCACGGGCACCCCGGTGACTTCGCCGTGGCGCATGCGGCAGCTGCCCGGGGGCGCGACATCTGGGAAGGCTTCGAACTCGCCTACGACGTTCGCCGTCGCAGCTTCGCCGCGTTCACGTGCCGCGCGTTCGAGCACCATGTCGACGAGGCCTGTCACGAACTGCTGTCGCACGCCCACGGTCGCGGCTCGCTGAGCTACCAGTCCGTGCTCGGTGGCGGTCTGCATTGCCTCGATGTCGAGGTCAAAGGCAACTTCCATGTGGTCGCTGATGAATCCGATGGGCGCGATCACGATTTTCTTAACGCCGGCTGCAGCGAGCGCTTCGATGTGGTCGTTCACGTCGGGTTCGAGCCAGGGGGTACGAGGATCGCCAGACCTTGAACAGTATGAGAGCGACGAGGCAAACGTCTCACCGAATCGTTCGGTCAGTATCTGGTCGATCGTGCGCTGCACGTCTTCGTGTTGTTCACGGTAGCCGGGGCCGGTCACTGCAGAGGCTTCTTGCATGGTGTCTGGAATGGAGTGGGTCACGTACACGATGTGTGCGCCCGCGTGCCCGCCGTCGAGCGCTTCGAGCGCTTCTGCGATGGCCTGCGCATTCGCCGCGACAAACCCGGAGTCGTTGAAGAATGGCCGAAGGATGTCGATGGTGGGTGCGGTTTCGCCGAGCGTTGTGCGTGCCTCAGCGAGGTGTTCACGGTACTGTCGGCTGCCCGAGTATGACGCGTAGGCGCTTGTGACGATGGTGAGCACGCGGGTGGCACCGAAGGCGGCCGCATCGCGCAGCGTGTCGACGGTGTAGGGGTGCCAGTTGCGGTTGCCCCAGATGACTGGCAGGTCGACGCCGCGCCGCGAGAGTTCTGTTTTGAGTGCGTCGAGCAGTTCAAGGTTTTGTTCGTTGATGGGGCTCTTGCCGCCGAACCCGTAGTAGTGCTCGCCGACCTCACGAAGTCGTTCTGCGGGAATGTTCTTGCCGCGGGTCACATTTTGCAGAAACGGCAATACGTCGTCGTGCGTGTTGGGTCCACCAACTGAACAGAGAAGCAGGGCATCGTATGGAGTTGCGAGTTCGGCCATGATTTGCACCATATCATCAGGTTGGCTGTACATCTGATGTATAACATCTGCTGTATGCCCATTCGCCGCACCCATGCCTGGATCGTTGCAGGCACGGCACTTTTGCTACTGTGCGCAGCGGGTTTTGTGTCGCTTTCAATGGGAATTGTACCGTTGAGCCTCGGCGACACCCTGCAAGCATTATTTTGGCCCCACGAGAGCGCCCCTCAGCCCGCGGCGGTCATTTGGTCGATTCGTTTGCCACGCATCGTCATTGCAATGATCGTCGGCGCAGCACTGGCCACGGTGGGTGCCGTGATGCAAGCAATTCTGCGCAACCCGCTTGCCGAACCGGGCATCACCGGGGTGTCGGCTGGCGCGGCCGTTGGCGCGGTTGCGGGCATCACATTGGGCCTCGGCGGCTCGGCGCAGTGGGCCATTCCGGTCGCTGCATTTGCGGGCGCCGCCGCTGTCGCGCTCGTGCTGCAGTTGGTGCTGCAGACCCGCAAAGATCTCAACTCGGCCACCATCATCTTGGTGGGTGTGTCACTGAGCGCGCTCGCCGGCGCACTCATCAACGTGCTCATTGCGAACGCACCAGACGACGCACTCGTGCGTAGCGCGATGTTCTGGCTCGCGGGCGATCTTGAGTTGCGTGATTGGGGCCACGTGCTCATGGCTACTCCGCCGATTGTCGTCGGCATCGCCTATTTCTTGACGAGGATCCGAGCACTTGACGCGCTCGCACTCGGCGAACAGGTGGCTGCTACTTCAGGGGTGCATGTGCACCGTGAGCGCTTCACCCTACTGCTGATTGCGTCGCTGGTAACCGGAGCCGCGGTTGCTGTCAGCGGCATCATTAGCTTCGTCGGGCTTGTCGTCCCGCACGCAGTGCGTCTGCTCGTCGGTGCCTCACACGCCAAGTTGTTGCCGCTCTCTGCGCTTGGCGGGGCACTTTTTATGGTGCTCGCCGACACGATCGCACGAACGGCGTTCGGTTCAGTGGTGGTGCAGACCGGTGTGGTTGCAGCCCTCGTCGGTGCCCCCATCTTTCTTTTTCTCTTGCTCAGAAAGCAGCACTCGTGAATGCCCCAAGCGCCGCGTGCCCGACACTCGCGCACACGCTCACACTCGATTCGTTCGGAGCCTACCGCTCGAATCGAGCGCTCAGCGACCCGCTTTCGCTGAAGCTGTTACCCGGCACCGTGCTTGGTGTTGTGGGGCCGAACGGGGTCGGCAAATCATCATTGCTGTCAGCCCTCGCTCATTCTGGGGTGCAAAGTTTCGGCAAGGTGCACTACGGCACACAAAACCTGAGCCGGTTGCACCCGCGGCAGCGGGCACAGGTGCTCTCGCTGCTTGCTCAAGATCTGCGCGCACCTGATGAGCTGCAGGTTCGCGAGTTGGTGGCCATCGGAGCCGCTGCCTCGATGCGAAAAGACCTCGAGGCTGCCACCTCACAGGCACTTCACGAGGCTGACATTTCTGATCTCGCAACACGACGTTACGGCGCGCTTTCAGGCGGGCAGCGGCAACTCGTGCAGCTTGCCCGCGTACTCGCGCAAGACACCCCGATTGTGATATTTGACGAACCGACCTCTGCGCTTGATTTGTTTCATCAACGTGCCGTCGAGCAAACCATGCGTCGGCTCGGAAACGCGGGCAAGATCGTCATCACCGCGCTGCATGACCTGAGCTTGGCATTGAATGCGTGCACACAAATACTGTTACTTCGCACCGATGGCGACTTTCACGCTGGCGCACCTGCCGATGTGCTGCGGCCAGAGTACGTGCATCACGCCTATGGCGTGCACACCAGTATTCACACGACGCCTCGCGGCCGCAGATTTCTGGCGACTGAATAGCTTCGTTGCCGCTCGCTGCGACGACACCGGCGCGCACCCGCCCACCCACGACCCCAACCGTCAACAACCATTTCATCTCATGAGGGCCTAATGACTCACACTTCACCTGCCATCTCATTCACACGCATCGCTGCGGTCGCCGCGCTGCTCGCACTCACGCTCACCGGTTGCCAGGCGGCCGCAGCCCCACCGGCCGAGAGCCCCACCGAACCCCCTACGGCAACCACCGACGCGCCCGCACGCATTGCGGCACTCGACTACGAGAGCGCCGAAACGCTCGCCGAGCTCGGGCTTGCTGATCGTCTGGTGCTCATTCCAGAAGCGGTGCTCAACCCGGCGCTCGGTGGCCACATCGACGAGCTGTCGCAGGTTGCCGAAACTATTCCCGTCGCTATGGAGCTCAACGCCGAGTCGGTGATCGCGCTCGCACCCGACCTCGTCGTGATGAGCCCGAGGCATGGCGCAGACGAAAAGGTTGGGGCTGTGCTCGAAAGATCAGGCATCGAGACGCTCGTGTTGCCAGAGGTCTGGTCGGGTGTTGACAGCATGATCACGAATATCGAATTGATCGGTGAGGCCACCGCAAGCGAGGATGCAGCTCACACACTCGTTACCCAGCTCAAGTCGGGCCTAGTCAGCCAGTCGACACACGATGACCCGCCCCGCGTGCTGGTGCTCACCAATCAGGCGGGCAAGCCGTTCATCACTGCAGGCTCCGCATTTCCGCTCGAGCTGCTTGAGCTGAGCGGCGCCGAAAGCCTGTCGCATGAGCTTGGCATACAGG
>JAAZHL010000098.1 GCA_012510755.1 Leucobacter sp. | reverse complement strand
CGCGAAGGCGCTGTGGTGGGCGCAGATCGTCGTGCTCGCCGCGCTGGTGCTGTTGGCGCGGCCGACGGGTGCGGTCGTCGAACGCCCCGAGCGACGCCGCAAGCAGGGCGCAGCGACCGTTGAACCGAGCGAACCCGCCGATCCCGGCGACGCGATTGAGCCCGATGCTTCGTCTGAGTCGAGCGAACCTGTCGCACCTGAGGACCCCGTCGAGCCAGCTGAACCGGTAGAGCCAGCTGAAGCTGTTGATGTCGATACCGCCAGCGACAGCGAGGCGACGGGCCAGGTCGAAGCTGCCGACGATGCCCACACGTCTGTAGAAACGGTCGGCGAAGCCGCGAGCGAAGTCGAAGCGATCGACGATGCCCACGCGTCTGCTGAAACGACCGGCGAGGAGACCGGCGACGAGACTGCAGAGCGAGGCGAGCGATGAGCGAACAATCACGGCGCCTCTTGCGTGGCGGAGCCCGCGCCTTCACGGGTGTCGCCATCATCGGCGCGTCTGTCGCCGCCGCACTCGCGTTAGGGTCGGGGTTCGTGCCAGCGCCGACGGTTGAGCGCCCACCGATCGCAATCGATGTCGATACCAGCCGCGACGCCCAACTCGCACTCATTTGCACCGGCGCATTCGGCGAACTCGGCGCGGACCCCTCGAGGCCCACCGTGTCGGTACCTGTCGGCACCACCGAGGTCGTCGTCTCGGGCGGCTCAGTGCAGGTCAGCTCGCTTGATCGCGAGGTGGGCGGCGGCAGCGATCCTCGTGTCTTTGAAAGCCCCGTCACCGCCACCCTCGCCGCCGCAGAACTGCAGCAACTCAACACCCCCACGCTGCAAGGATTCGTCGCCTCAGCCTGCACTGAGCCAGCGCACGAACAGTGGCTTGTGGGCGGGGGAGCCTCACTCGGCATGTCAAGCACCATCGTGCTGGCAAATCCCTTCGCCGTGCCAGCGACCGTGCAACTGAGCATCTATGACGAGACCGGCCAGATCGACGAGCGTAAGACCGCAGGCGTGCTGGTGCCGCCGGCAACCCAGCGCATCGTGTCGCTCAACGGCTACGCCCCGGCAAGCGAGATGCTCGCCGTGCGTGTCGAAAGCACCGGAGCTGCCGTCAGCGCACACCTCAGTGTCTCCCACAAAATCGATATTCGATCGTTCGCCATCGACACGGTGACGAGCCAAGCAGCCCCGCAGTCAACGCTCGTCTTCGCGGGCGTCACCAACTTCAACATGCACGATCATGGGCCAACCGGTGAACTAAACGAGCACGAAGACTTCGCGGTCACCGCGCGCGTGCTGTCGACAAGTGGGGCCGGAAGCGGCAACGTGACCGCACTCTTCGCCGACGGCACCAGCGAAGTGCTTGGCGTCGTCGAGTTTGACGCGGCGGTAGTCACAGAGTTCATGGTGCCGCACTGGCCCGAAGAGGCCCAGGCGCTCGTCATCGATGCCAACCAGCCGATCGTCGCATCAGTGCTCGGCTCAGCCGACGTGCCACCCGATCACGACTACGCGTGGTTCGCTCCGACGCCGGTGCTGCCCGCTGACACCGAGGTCGGAATCGCTGTGGTCGACGGCGGCCAATTGGTGCTCGCCAACACCGGTTCGAGCGTGGCGAGCGTCACACTTGAACCGGGCGATAGCGCGCTCGAAGACGTGGTTGTTGAGGTGCCCGTCGGTGCCGCTGTGGTGGTCGAGGGCGTCTCAGGCGGGGGCACCCTCACGAGCACTGCGCCAGTCTCGGCCGGAGTGCGGGTCATCGCAGGCGCCAACATCGCGGGCTACCCGGTGCTTGCGCCTCCCCAGCGCACCTCGTCGCTCACGGTGTACCCGCGGTAGCTGCTGCTGCTGGCTGGCTGCTGCTGGCTGCCCGCCTGCGATTTGCGGCCGCCTGCCGCCGCCCGCCGCATCCCTGCGCGAACGCATAGACTGGGCATGTGTTCGGCAGACAAAAAGCATCGAGTTCGCGCGCTGTCGCGTCGCGTCGGCACGGGCGCAGGCCGATTCGCTCGTCGATGACGGGCGCGCATCTGCCCGACCCTGATAGCAGGGTCACCAGGTTTGAGATCACGGCCAGGGCGGCGCTCGATCTGCTGCGGCAAGAGGTCGGCGACGAACTGCATGGTGTGCATATCGGGTTCGCCACGGCGCCCATCGGCAAGGGTGAGAGTGAACACCCGATGTACTACGCGATTGACCGTAACAGCCGCACCATTTTGTTGTATCGAATGCCCATTCAGCGGGCCAACGTGCTGCATGTTGATGACGCGGAGCATCGTCAATACTTCATCGGGCACTGCGTGCACCGTGCGGTCT
>JAAZHL010000097.1 GCA_012510755.1 Leucobacter sp. | reverse complement strand
TCTGGTGACCGATAAGTTCTTGCGGGAGAACCCAGGTGTGAAGCCAATCGCGCGCATCGAGGGATGGGGTCATCGCACGGCAGGTCTCGGCATCGAGCAGAAGTTTGAGTTCAGTGCAGACAACCCCTACATCATGCCGCACGTGAAACAGACGGTCGATCAGGCCTTTGCGCGTGCAGGCGTGACGCTTGCTGATATTCATGGCCTTGAGACTCACGATTGCTTCTCAGCGAGTGAATACATGGCGATAGATCACATTGGCTTGACCGCACCCGGTGAGTCGTGGCGGGCAATTGATGACGGATCAATTCAGATGGGCGGCAGATTGCCGATCAACCCGAGCGGCGGTCTTATCGGAGGTGGTCACCCGGTGGGTGCCACCGGCGTTCGCATGATTGTTGACGCGGCAGCTCAGGTGTCTGGCCAGGCAGGTGCCATGCAGGTCGAGGGTGCGAGTCGATTCGCAACGCTCAACTTCGGTGGTTCAACCGCGACGACAGCGTGCTTCGTTGTCGGAACAGTACCAACTCACTAACTCACTCATCGTACGAACACAGTAAATGTAAAGGAGTCATCATGGACGTGGAAATTGTTGGACGTTTGCTCTCGACGCTCCCAGAAGATGACGATCATCCCTATCGCACTGGGCCCTGGCGCCCGCAAACCACAGAGTGGAAGGCAGACGACCTGCAGGTTGTTGAGGGCGATGTGCCGCACGACCTTGACGGCGTGTATTTGCGCAACACCGAGAACCCGATGCACCCGTCGATCAAGAACTACCATCCTTTTGATGGCGACGGCATGATTCACGTGGTGGGCTTTCGTGACGGCAAAGCGTTCTACCGCAACCGAATGATCGAGACCGATGGCTACCTCGCTGAACGTGACGCAGGCAAGGCGCTCTGGGCAGGACTCGCAGAGAACCCTGCGACAGCGATTCGCCAGGACGGGTGGGGCGCGCGGGGGCGCATGAAAGACGCTTCGAGCACCGACGTGGTTGTGCACCGCGGCATCGCGTTGACAAGTTTCTACCAGTGTGGCGACATGTACCGTCTCGATCCATACAGCGCCGAGACTCTGGGCAAAGAAGACTTTAACGGCGCGTTCCCTTTCAAGTGGGGTGTTTCGGCCCACCCGAAAGTAGATGACCGCACAGGTGAAATGCTGTTCTTTAACTACAGCAAAGAAGCGCCCTACATGAATTATGGGGTAGTCGATCAGAACAACGACCTGGTGCACTACGTCGATGTGCCGTTGCCAGGTCCGCGCCTGCCACATGATATGGCCTTCACCGAGAACTATGCGATCTTGAACGACTTTCCACTGTTCTGGGACCCAGAAGGGTTGAAGAAGGGTTTCCACGCCGCGCGTTTCAACCGTGACATGCCAAGTCGTTTCGCAGTGATTCCTCGCCGCGGGCAGACAAGCGACATCAAATGGTTCGAAGCAGAATCGACATATGTGTTGCACTTTGTGAATGCCTTTGAAGAGGGCGACGAGATCGTCATTGATGGTTTCTTCCAAGGCGACCCCGAGCCCCAAGATAATGGCACCGGCACGAAGTGGGAGCGGGCATTTCGTTTTCTCGCGCTCGACCGGATGCAGGCACGTTTGCACCGCTGGCGTCTCAACCTGAAAACGGGCAAGGTGCGCGAGCAGTCGCTGAGCGATACCATCACTGAATTCGGCATGATGAATGGCGACTTTCAGACGAGCGATTACCGTTACGCTTACGCAGCCACCGGCAAGCCCGGCTGGTTCTTGTTCGACGGGCTCGTACGACACGATCTCAAGACTGGCAACGAAGATAAGTTCAGCTTTGGAGAGGGCGTGTTTGGCAGCGAAACAGCTGTGGCGCCCAAAGTCGGTGGCACCGCAGAAGAAGATGCCTATCTTGTGACGATTATTAGCGATATGGGCGCCGATGCTTCGTACTGTGTCGTGTTTGATGCGGCGAGGGTGAGCGATGGCCCCGTGTGCAAGCTGAAACTTCCCGAGCGGGTCTCGAGCGGCACTCACTCGACCTGGGCAGCTGGCGAAGAACTGCGTCGCTGGCGGAAAGAAGACAACGCAGCCGCTGCGGTAGGTCTCTAGCTGCCGGGTAGCGTGACGTCGGGTGGGGCCGCCTCTGCATCGCAGGTGCGGCCCCACCTGTCTCGCGTAGAATCGCAGTATGTCTGAACAGGCGGCAGCGGTGGCAGCAGCGACTTCGCATGACGACCCGCGCACGATTGGTGCGCCACTTGTCAGTTTGGCGATGCCACGGTTGCGGCGGCAAGCCGGGCGCTTGCAAGATTTACCGGTCTCAGGTGAAAAGCAGGTCTTGCTTGCCGCACCCCGTGGGTATTGCGCGGGAGTCGACCGGGCCGTGGTGGCGGTTGAGCAGGCGCTGAGTCGCTATGGGGCGCCCGTGTACGTGCGAAAACAGATCGTGCACAACGTGCACGTGGTGGGCACGCTTGAAGAGATGGGCGCGATATTTGTTGATGAGGTCGACGAAGTGCCTGCCGGTGCGCACGTGGTCTTCTCGGCTCACGGTGTCTCGCCGGCCGTCGTGCAGGCGGCCGCTGACCGCCAGCTACACACCATCGACGCGACCTGCCCACTCGTCACCAAGGTGCACCGCGAAGCCGTGAGGTTTGCGAAGCAAGACAAACAAATCTTGCTGATTGGGCATGCCGATCACGAAGAGGTTGAGGGTACGTTCGGCGAGGCCCCAAACCACACCATTATTGTGAACTCACCTGAAGACGTTGACCTGATTGAGGTTGACGACACAGAGAATTTGGTGTGGCTCTCTCAAACGACCCTGTCGGTTGATGAGACGATGCTCACGGTTGAGCGGCTGCGAGAACGCTTCCCTGCGCTGCAAGACCCCCCGAGCGACGACATCTGTTATGCCACACAGAACAGGCAGCAAGCTATCAAACAGATCGCTGCACAGTCTGATCTCGTGTTGGTCGTCGGCTCGTCGAACTCGTCGAACTCAGTACGCCTGGTCGAGGTCGCACTCGAGCACGGAGCGAAGGCGGCCTATCGCATCGACTATGCGAACGAGGTGCAGCAGGCGTGGCTTGCTGGGGTGCGCACGGTCGGGGTTACGAGCGGCGCGTCTGTGCCAGACGTGCTCGTGCAGGACTTGCTCGATGAGTTGGCAGACGCAGGCTATTCGCGTGTTCGCGCCGAGGTCACCGCCCAAGAAGACCTGGTGTTTTCACTACCGAAAGAGTTGCGCGACTCGTCGCGGCAGGCTGGCGGCAGAGGCACAGAGCACAGACGCTCAGTGAGCTAATAGCGTAATAGAGCGAAACTCTCACCACATTTTCTGTCACGATCGGGTAACGTCGAAGTGTGACCGAATCTCAGATCCGCTCGCTCCGAAACGGCGATGATGCCGCAAAGGCCCCAGAGTCAGTGGCGCACTTGCGGCCGTTGACTGGCCCGATTGACCTTTCGCAGATCAACCTCGAAATGATCGATGGCCGCCGTGAGGTGCGCGAGGGCCTAACTCGTTTCTTAATGCCGTACAAGTTCGCCATTGATGAAGTGGTGACTAAGCTGAAAATTCTGCAAGAAGAGTTTGAGCAGACCGGCGAATACAATCCGATTGAACATGTTTCGAGCCGGTTGAAAGACCCCGACAATATTATTGAAAAGATGCAGCGGCGCGGGGTGCCGCTTGAGACTCAGCTGGTGCGTGAAACTATCACCGATATCGCTGGCGTGCGGGTCGTGTGCTCGTTCATCTCTGACGTGTATCGGGTGTTCGATCTGCTTACTGCGCACAGCGACGTCACCGTGTATCAGGTGAAAGATTACATCGCGAACCCCAAGCCGAATGGCTACCGCAGCTTGCACTTGCTGCTTGAGGTGCCGGTGTTCTTGTCGAGTGGGCCAGTGCAGACGATTGTCGAGGTGCAGATTCGCACCATTGCTATGGACTTCTGGGCCAGCCTCGAGCACAAGATCTATTACAAGTACGACACCGAGGTGCCGAAGCATCTGCTTGGTGGGCTGAGCGATGCTGCCGAACAGGCGAGTCAGCTTGATGCGACGATGGAACGGCTGCATATCGAAATTCGCGGTGGCGCGAGCGGCCACGAGGTCGCGGATCACGAAACCGGACAGGCGCCGCGACGTAGCGCATAGACTTCCGTTCACGATCAACGAAGAGAGAAGGGAACCCCGTGACCTACGATCCTTATGCTGCGCTGCCTCAAGTGCCCTCATTCACGCTGACCTCTACGACGCTGGCCGATGGCGAGCGAATGCCGAACGCACAAGTTTCTGGGTTCTTTGGTGTGGGGGGCGAGGATCGCACGCCGCAGTTGAGCTGGGCGGGGTTCGCGCCTGAGACCAAGAGCTTTGCTCTCACCTGCTTTGACCCTGATGCGCCGACCGCCAGTGGGTTCTGGCATCTCGCTATGTACAACATTCCTGTGTCGGTGACTGCACTCGATGAGGGCGCATTGACGCTCGAGAGCAGAGAAGGCCTTGCCGATGCGGTTCGAGTCTTGCGCAACGACGGCGGAGTGCGCGGCTATGTGGGGTCGGCGCCGCCGCCTGGTCACGGCGACCACCGGTACATCTTTGTGGTGCATGCGCTTGACGTGCCGACGCTCGACCTTGACGAGTTGGCGTCACCCGCCATGCTCGGTTTTCAGATGTTTGGTCACACGCTTGGCCGCGCCACGCTCACCGGGGTGTTCGGCCACTGACCAGGTGTCTCGGCTTAGAGCCCCTGCGACTCAGCGTAGTCGAGCATTTGCTGCATGGCCTCTGGCTGTGTACCTGCGTGCAATAGTTCTGGCGACTGCGACAGTGCGATCGCAAACAGGGCGAACATCACGATCATGGCCAGCGCACCCGCTGCGAGCGGGGCCCAAAAGGTAAGCTTTCGGGCTCGCATACGGCGAATCGAGAAGATCAGCACGACCGCATACAGAGCGAGAAGCGTGATCGCCCCGACCGTGCCGATCGTCGTGATGGAGCTGGGCAGCACAAAGTTCTCGATCTGAAACGCATTGACCGCGATCTCGGTCAGGCTTTGCCCGAGCGTCATCATGGAGAAGGCAGAACTCATCGCGAAATATCCGCCAAGCACCAGCAGCGTGATGGTGAC
>JAAZHL010000002.1 GCA_012510755.1 Leucobacter sp. | reverse complement strand
GATTTGGCAAACGATCCACGAGTCTCTGGCGCGGGGTATGTGACCGCGTTTTGGCCCCAGCCCGGGCAAAGCTTTGTCGATGCGGCCGGTGGCCAGTTGGCGCGCTGGATCGAAGTCGACGAGGCCATGGGCCTCAGCCGCATTGCAGACGCAGCTGTGCCGAAGGTGCTCCCGGCAGGCTTCGCTGAGACCGCAGCTGGCGGCGCAACGACAAGCTTGGGCGCGCAGTCGCTGCTGTCGTTCACCGAGCCCAGCGAGCATTCGGCTTGGGGCGACAACCCGGTCACCTACATTGTGTGCACCGAGGATCGCGTCGTTCCAGAATCAGCGCAGCGCCAAATGGCGAGCAACGAGCCACACACGGTCATCGCCGAGGTCGCGGCCGGCCACTTCGTCATGCTCACGGCGCCAGATGTGACCGCGCAGGCCATCACTGACGCTGCCGGTCGCATCATCGGTTAGCGCTTGTAGTTCGGCGCCTCGACCACCATCTGCACGTCGTGCGGGTGCGACTCCTTGAGCCCCGCAGCGGTGATGCGCACGAAATTGCCACGCTCTTTCAGCTCTTCAATGGTGCGGGCACCCACATACATCATCGACTGACGCAGACCACCGGTCAGCTGGTGAGCGACAGAACGCAGCGGGCCACGGTAGGCGATCTGCCCTTCGATGCCCTCAGGAATCAACTTCTCGTCGCTCGGCGCATCAGCCTGAAAATAGCGGTCTTTCGAGTACGAGGTGCGCTCGCCACGGGTCTGTAGCGCACCGAGTGAACCCATGCCCCGGTAGTGCTTGTACTGTTTCCCACCCATGAACACGAGGTCGCCCGGGCTCTCGTCAGTGCCCGCAAAGAGCGAACCAATCATCACCGAAGACGCACCGGCGACCAACGCCTTCGCGATATCACCCGAGTACTGTAGACCACCGTCAGCGATGACTGGCACCCCAGCAGGAGTGGCGGCACGGGCCGCCTCGTACACAGCGGTCACCTGCGGCACACCAACACCCGCGATCACACGGGTGGTGCAGATCGAGCCGGGGCCAACGCCCACCTTGACCGCGTCAACGCCGGCCTCGACCAGCGCCTTCGCGCCGGCGTACGTCGCAATGTTGCCACCAATCACGTCAACACCGGCAAACGCAGGGTCTTGTTTGAGGGTGCGAATCACATCGAGCACACCCTTGCTGTCACCATTCGCGGTGTCAACGACGAGCACATCGACGCCCGCATCGACGAGCGCCGCGGCGCGGTCAAGCGCATCTCCGAAGAAACCCATGGCTGCGCCCACCCGCAACCGGCCGGCGTCGTCTTTCGCCGCGTTCGGATATTCTTCTTCTTTGTCAAAATCTTTCACGGTGATGAGACCGGTCAACTTGCCTCGCTCGTCGACCAGCGGCAGCTTCTCGATGCGATGCTCTTTGAACAGGGCGGCCGCGCCTTCGCGCGAAATGCCGGGGTGACCCGTGATCAGCGGCATCGGCTTCATGGCGTCTGCCACGCGGGTGGTCTTGCGATCCTCGGCAGAAATAAAACGCATATCGCGGTTGGTGATGATGCCCACCAAAATGCCATCTTCGTCAATCACCGGCAGGCCTGAAATTCGATATTCACCGCACACCGCGTCAACCTCGGCCACGGTCGCATCGACGGTCGTCGTCACTGGGTTCGTGATCATGCCGGCTTCGCTGCGTT
>JAAZHL010000096.1 GCA_012510755.1 Leucobacter sp. | reverse complement strand
CGGCCGGGGTGTGTCGCTCGGCCGGGGTGTGTCGCTCGGCCGGGGTGTGTCGCTCGGCCGGGGTGTGTCGCTCGGTCGGAAATCTACGCTCAGTCGGTGATTCCTAGACTATTCTTCCGACTGAAGCAGGATCTCCGACCGAAGTCGTGTAGCGGGCCACGAGTTGTGGCTGGGCAGTAGTTGTGGCGGGGCAGTAGATCTAGCGGGTTACTAGTTCTAGCGGGGCACTAAACCAGTCAACCGTGTGGCAGTTAGCTTGCCTTGCGAATCGGGGTGCCTGCGGCGACTCCAGTGCGGGCCTGCAGCGCGCCATCGACCTGCCCCAACTGTTGGGTGCCGGTCGACACGACCACGCCAAGCTCTGTGAGCACCTCGGCCTCGCGCCCGCCCAGATCGAGTTCGATCGCCGTCACCGACTGAATAAGCGGCTCGGGCAGTTCTGCTCCCGCACGCGCGACGCCCGCGCGCACCGCAGCGGCAAGCTTGCTCGTCGCCACAGCCACGTCAACTCCCTGCGGCTCAGCCTGTGCCGCGCTAGCCTGTGCAGCACCAGCCGACAACTGCTTTGACGATTTGGCGTATGAGACACCGTCGCCAGAGATCCCCTCACATACAATTTCGCCCCCGTCTGGCGTCAACGAAACTCGCAACTCGAGCACGCTCGAGGTCGACTGCGGTGAGCCAACTGCTGTGGTTGAGAACGGCAGCTGCATCGCTGCGGGTGCACCATCGTGATCGTGCTGAGCCGAGGGCGAACCCGAAAAAGTGAACTTCAAATCCATGACCCCAAGGCTACTCGCCTGCCCCTGTGAGGTGGCACGAGCGGCGGCTCAGACCCGCGAACACAGAGGCTCAGGCCCGCGAACACAGCCTCAGGCTCCCGCGAGCACCTCAGCATAGGGCGTGTACGGCAGATCTGCGAAGGCCTCGGCCACGCCGCTGTTCGTGATGGCACCGCCATGCGCGTTGAGCCCCTTGGCGAGCGCCTCGTCTGCAGACAACGCGGCCTTCCACCCCTTGTCGGCAACCGCGACAATGTAGGGCAGGGTCGCATTCGTGAGCGCGGCGGTTGAGGTCTCTGGCACCGCACCAGGCATGTTGGCGACGCAGTAATAGATCGAGTTGTGCACCTGAAACGTTGGGTCGTCGTGGGTGGTGGGGCGTGAGTTCTCGAAGCACCCACCCTGGTCGATCGCGATGTCGACGAGCACTGAGCCCGGTTTCATCTGCGCGACCATCTCATCAGTGACCAGCTTCGGAGCCTTCTCTCAGGAATCAGCACCGAACCAATGACGAGATCTGCGTCGCGCAGCGCCTCGGTGATGTTGAGAGCATTCGAGGTGCGTGTTTGAATGCGGCCGCCGAACTCGTCTTCGAGCTGCTTCAACCGGGGAATGAAGATGTCAATTACCGTCACCTCGGCGCCCATGCCGAACGCAACCCGGGCGGCCTGTTCGCCTGCCGCACCGCCCCCGATCACCACGACCTTGCCGCGGCGGGTCGCGGTGACGCCGCCCAGCAGCACACCCCGGCCGCCGTTGGCTTTCATGAGACTGTAGGCGCCAACCTGCACCGAGAGTCGGCCCGCGACTTCGCTCATGGGCGCGAGCAGCGGCAGCGCGCGGCTTGCGAGCTGCACGGTTTCGTAGGCGATTGCGGTGGTGCCTGAGCGCAAGACTGCTTCGGTGAGCGTCTTGTCAGCAGCAAGGTGCAGGTACGTGAAGAGAATCTGATCCTCGCGCATCTTGTCGTATTCTTCGGCGACGGGTTCTTTAACCTTGAGCACCATGTCTGCCGCAGCCCACACTTCGTCGGCCGTGGCGACGATCGTCGCGCCAGCTGCTTCATACTCAGCGTCGGTGATCGCCGAACCGAGGCCCGCGCCCGACTGCACGAGCACTTCATGCCCGCGCCGCTTCAACTCGAAGACCCCCGGTTGGGTGATCGCTACGCGGTTTTCGTTGTTCTTGATTTCGGTGGGAATACCGACACGCATGATGGCTCCGTTCGTTGCTGGTGTGAGGGCCTCACCTGCCACACCGCTGCGCTGCGATGAATGTTCGTTACCTTCTGATTCTGCACTATTTTCTTGGAACTTTTGGTTAAATCGTCTTTTGGCTGTCGTTTGGCTATCGATTTGCGCTGAATTTGGCTGATTTTGGCTGCGAACTGTCGTGATGCGACGAGGATCGCAACAGCCTGCGTGATCGCGCAATCAGGTCGGTGCGTGCACCCTATACCCCACCTCGCGGCGCGAGCCTCACCTCGTAGTGGTCGAGCACCTCGGCCGCGACGTGCAGGGCACCGCTGCTGTATTGTCCGATGGCGCGCTCTTCGAGCAGTGCGGCACGTTGTGCTTCGAGCGCAAGCTGCACCAGCCGCATGTAGTTCAGGGTGTCGGTCTCAGCCGCGGTGAGTGCTGGCTGTTCACCACGAGAGTTGTGGTCAGCGAGCAGTGACTGCGTGTAGGTGAGTGGCGCCAGCGAACTGCGTACACCCGATCGTGCGCGCTCGGCAACGGCGGCGGAGACGGGGTACTGGTTGGTGTTGCCCTCGAGGTGCTTGTGCTCGTGTTCGTGGTGCTTGGTGAGCTCTGCGTCGACTGCCGTGATCCCGATTTCGATGAGGTCATCGTAAAGGGCGGAAAGTTCTTCCCGCTGGTCGCTGGCGCTGGGGCCCTGTGGCCGCAGCTTGCGTATGAGACTTGGCAGCGTCAGTCCGTGTACGAGCAGTGTCGCCACGGCGACGATGAAGGCGATCAACACCAGCTGTGAGCGGTAGGGCACTGTGGTGGGAATCGATTGTGCCGCGGCCAGGGTGACGACACCCCGCATACCGCTCCACCCGAGAATGGTGGCGCCGCTCCACCCGAGCCCCTGTTGGTGCGCGTGTTCGATGTCTGCGGCCGTGCGTTTCGCGGCGAGACGAAGCCTTTGTAGCCGCCGTTCACCGTTGTGGGTGCCGACTTCATATCGGGGGTTGTCGTGCGCGTCCACCATGATGCGTTGCAGACCTGCGGCGCGGCGTTCGTATCTGGGCAGGGCTCGTGCGAGGCTCCAGGTCAGCGGCAGCATGAATGCCATGCGCAGCACCACCAGCACCGCGACGACGCCGAGCGCGAGCAGCATGGTGTGGTTGAGCTGCAAGTGGCTCGTGCCGATATCTTCAACGAGTTTGTGTAGCTCAAGCCCCATCAGCAAGAACACACCGTTCTCGAGCAAGAACTGTGCGGTACGCCAGTTCAAGCGTTCGTTGACGCGTGCCATCGCACTGAACTTGCGGTGTGCGTGGTGGCCTGAATACAGGCCGGTGATGACGACTGCGAGCACGCCCGAGGCGCCCACATACTCGGTAGGCACAAAAGCGATGAACGGCACCGCGAACGAGACGACAGTGTCATAGATGGGGTTATTGATTCTCGATCGCACCCACACTGTCACGGCTCCGACCGCCAGGCCAATGATGATCGCCAGAGCCACCGCGTAGGCGAAGTCGCCAGCAGCCTGCCAGAACGCGAAACCGCCTGCCGTGGCGGCGATGGCTGTGCGCAGCAAAACGAGCGATGTGGCGTCATTGACAAGGCTCTCACCCTCAAGAATGGTGACGAGCCTCGGCGGCATGCCCACACGCTTACCGATCGACGTGGCGGCCACGGCGTCGGTCGGCGCGACGACGGCCCCAAGCGCGACTGCCGCAGCAAACGGTATTGCGGGCACGACCAAGTGCAGCAGCGCACCGACCACGAACGCCGAAATAATGACGAGCACCACCGACAGCGCGGTGATGGGGGCGAGGTTTCGCCGCAGGTCGATGATCGGCACGTTCACGGCGGCCGCGTAGAGAATGGGTGGCAGAATGCCCAGCAGAATGATCTGCGGATCTATTCCGATGAGCGGCACGCCGGGAATGTAGCCGATTCCGATACCGGCCACCACCAGCACCAGTGGGGTGGCGATGCCGATGCGGCCGGCGAGCATCGCCACGGCGACGACCAGGACCAGCACGCCAACGGCAACGAGCGATAGCTCTTCGATCTCCATGCGAACAGATTATCGCGGGGCAGTCGAGCGTAGTGGTGCTGGGGAGTTGACGGCAGCGTGATCGGGGCAGGCACGTGTGTTTATGCGAACCTAGCGCGGTGATACTGCGGCGGCACCAGCTGCTCAGCACTCGGCGCGCGAAGTGTGTGCGCCCAGGTGATCGGTAGGTGGGGGTTTGCGAGCAGCGGCCTGCCGAGTGAGATCACGTCTGCCTGGCCGGTCGCGAGAATGCCTTCGGCCTGTTCTGCCGAGGTGATGAGACCGACGGCGCCCACCGGCAACCCTTCTCGTCGTAGCCGTTCGGCGATCCAGACCTGATATGACGGGCCGACGGCGATCTTTGCCTCTGCAACGTTGCCTGCCGAAGAAGCATCAATCATGTCGGCCCCGTCGTCTTTCAGCCAGCTTGCGAGCTGCGCGGCAGCCTCGACGTCGAAGCCGCCTTCAACCCACTCATCGCCCGAGACGCGCACGATAATCGGCAGCTCGGGGTGCGCCGCACGTATACCCCGCACGATTTCGCGCAGCGGGCGTGCCCGTCGCTCAGCGTCGCCGCCAAACTCGTCGTCGCGCAGGTTGCTGAAGGGTGAGAGGAACTCATGCAGCAGGTAGCCGTGGGCGGCATGCACCTCGACCACGTCAAAACCGGCAGCAACTGCGCGGTCGGCTGCAGCGAGAAACGCAGCGATTACGTCGCGTACTTCGTCGGCAGATAAGGCACGAGGATCAGCCATGCCAGTAAACGGCACCGCAGAGGGGGCCACGGTCTGCCAGCCGCCCTCGCCGATCGGCAACGACCCCGTCGGTTCACCGGTCAGCCAGCGATAGATTGAGGCTTTGCGGCCGGCGTGCGCCAGCTGAATACCGACCTTTGCCCCGTGCGCGTGCACTGCGGTGACAATGCGGGCGAACGCGGCTTGTTGTTCGTCGTTCCAGAGACCCAGGCAGCCGGGGGAGATGCGCCCTTCGGGCACCACCGCGGTGGCCTCTGCGATGACGAGCCCTGCACCGCCGCGCCCCAGTCCGCCCAAGTGCTGCAAGTGCCAATCGTTCGGTGCCCCGGTGAGTGGACCTTCGGTGGCCGCAGAATACTGGCACATTGGGGCGACCCAAAGCCGGTTTCTGATCTCAGTGTTGCGCAGTGTAAACGGTTGAAAGAGCAGGGGGTTGGCCATGACGACAGTCTAGTGCCGGGCACGGTAGTCCTCGCGAAGCCGACGTGGACGCCCGTGCGAAGCCAGCACGGCCTTCTTTGCCAAGTAGGGTTGAAAGCATGACGCTTGCTGCCATCCTCGACGAAATTATGGGGCAAGCAGCTGCGGCACCCAACGCCGCCGGTGCGAACGCCGACGGTGTGAACGCCACCGAGATAAACACAGCCGAGATAAACGCCGCCGAGATTACCGCCGATGACGTCTATGAACGGTTTGAAGCCTGGGTGCGAAGTGAGCAGGGGCTCACGCTTTATCCGGCGCAAGAAGAGGCGCTGCTGTCTCTCGCGTTTGGTGACAACGTGATTCTCGCGACGCCGACCGGCACCGGCAAGTCCCTCGTGGCGCTCGGCGCGCATTTTATTGCGCTTAGTGAGGGACGTCGCACCGTGTACACGGCG
>JAAZHL010000015.1 GCA_012510755.1 Leucobacter sp. | reverse complement strand
GGGCGGGATATAAAATTGGCATTTGACAATCAAGTGCACACTATTGAGTTCTCAAGGACCAGACACCCCCCGTAGCGGTCGCGTGAACGACCCTCCGAAGAGCTGATCATTTGCCTCTCAGCCCGAGCGCATTACGAAAATGTTTCTCAAGAGCTTGTTGAGAGGTTCCCCTAGCATATTGCAAGCGACGAGCCTTTACAACTCGCCGCCTTTGGGAATCTCGTTGAGCTTTTCTGCCTTTCGGCGTTCCGGCCAACGAGGTTTAACTATAGGACGGATTCGGTGCTGGGCGCAAACCAGGGCTGAAAGCCGGGCGTGTCGCCTTCTGTTAAGCCAAAGTTGTCCCTCCCGCCCTGCCCGCGACCAGAGGCGGCCGCGGCGCCGATCACGCCAATGCGCTTAGATGGTGTGAGTGAGCGACACCCAACATCAGCAGCACTCCCCCAGTCCAACTGACTTCGGGTTTGAGATTGAACATCGGCTCGTACATGACGGCGCCGAAGCCCCCGACGGGCGCCCCCTCGGTCGGGCCGGCGTGATCAGCACCCCGCATGGTGAGATCCGTACACCCGCCTTCATCCCGGTCGGCACGAAAGCCACAGTGAAGTCGTTGCTCCCTGAGACGGTGGCTGAGCTGGGTGGCCAAGCGGTGCTTGCCAACGCATACCACCTGTTCTTGCAGCCCGGCAGCGATATCGTCGACGAAGCCGGAGGCCTCGGCAAGTTCATGAATTGGCCGGGCCCGACGTTCACCGATTCCGGCGGCTTTCAGGTGATGTCGCTCGGTGTCGGTTTCAAGAAAGTAATCTCGATGTCGGCGGAGGCAAACGCCGAGGCCGAGGTAATCGCGAAGACGAAAGAGCGACTCGCGCATGTCGACGAAGATGGTGTGACATTCAAGTCGTTCATCAACGGCGACCGTCACCGCTTCACGCCCGAGGTGTCGATGCAGGTGCAGCACCAGCTGGGCGCCGACATCATTTTCGCGTTCGATGAACTGACCACACTCTTTGACAGCCGCGAATACCAAGAGCAGTCGGTCGCCCGCACCGAGCGGTGGGCGGTGCGGTGTCTCGACGAGCACGCCCGACTCACGAGCGTGCGAACGCATCGCCCATATCAAGCGTTGTTTGGCGTGGTACAGGGTGCTCAATACGAGGATCTGCGCCGCAGCGCAGCGCGCGGCCTCGCTGGTTTGCGCGGCGCCGAGGCAACCGAGCAGAGCTTCGATGGCTTCGGCATTGGTGGCGCGATCGAGAAGCGTGAACTCGGCACCATCGTTGCTTGGGTGAGTGAGGAACTCCCCGAAGATAAGCCTCGACACTTACTCGGCATCTCTGAACCAGAAGACATGTTTGTTGCCGTCGCCGCAGGTGTAGACACGTTCGATTGCGTGGCTCCTTCACGCCAAGCACGCGGCGGCACCATGTATTCATCGGGTGGCCGCGTGAATGCGAAGTCTGCCGGCCAGCGTCGAAAGTTTGAGCCGCTTGACCCTGAATGTGATTGCTACACGTGCCAGAACTTCACCGCCGCGTACTTGCATCACCTGTTCAAGGCCAACGAGATGCTTGCATCAACTCTCGCAACGATTCACAACGAACGCTACATCGTGCGGCTGGTCGATCGCATGCGCGAAAGCATCATCGATGGCACGTTCGCCGAGTTGCGTGATGAAACACTCGGGCGGCTCGCCCGCAGGGCGCGCTCGTAAGTCTGCACCCCGTCTCGTTCGCATGTGAGATGCTGCGCCCACAGGGCTCGCAACATCTCTCACTGCCGAGGTTCTGCCGCCTCCGCCTGGCGCACGGCCGAGATGACACGTGTCGTAAGCGGCAGCAGCACGACTTCTGCGAGCACCTTCACGAGGTAACCGAGCAGCACATACATCACGAAGTCGATACCGGTGATGATGCCAGCGAAGGCGATCGTGCAGAACAGCAGAGTGTCGATCAGTTGCCCCACGACGGTCGACCCGATGAGGCGCATGCGCAAGAATCGACCAGATGTGCGCATGCGCAGCCGGTCGAGCACCCAGGCGTTGATGAGCTGACCGGCCAAGAACGCGATGAGGCTGGCGGCCACGATCCTCGGCACAAAACCCAACACCGCGGCGAACGCTTCTTGATTCTCCCAGCCATCGGCGGGGGGTGAAATCTGCACGAGCCAAATGGTGAGTGATGCGACGAACGCGAGCCCAAACGCGGTGAAAATTGCCCGCCGCGACGCTTTCAGCCCGTACACTTCTGCGAGCACGTCACCAAGAATGTAGGCGAGCGGAAACAGAAAGACTCCGCCATCGAACACGAGCGGCAGTTCGAATCCGCCGAACGCGATCGCACCGAACGCGATCGGTTTCACGGCGACAACGTTAGAGATCAGCAAGACCCCAACGAACACGGCTGAGATGGTCGTGTACCTCGCGCCCGATCTGGCCGCTTTCGCCCCCGGGGTCAGCTGTTCGGTCTCACGCTGCTCGGCCGTGCGCTGCGCGGCTTCGCCTTCGTTCGCCGCCATCTCATTCTTGTGTGTGTCACTCATGACCGTGCCGCTCACTGCGCGCTGGCCCACTACTTGCCCGCAGCGGGCTGGTTCGCGAGGTGCTCAGCCAACCGACGCAAGCGGGCGAGCGTTTCGTCGCGCCCGAGCAGTTCGAATGATTCGAAGAGCGGCGGCGACACCCGGCGCCCCGATGCAGCGACCCGCAGCGCACCGAAGGCGACGCGGCGTTTCAGACCCAACGTGTCAATGAGCGCAGCCTGCAGCGCACCTTGAATGGTGTCGGTGTTCCACTCGCCCTCAGCGATGGGCTCGAGCGCGGCAATGCTCGCCGAGAGCACTTCGGGTGCGTTGTCGCCGAGCGACTTGAGCGCGTCGTCTTGATATTCGACTGCTGCGGCTGACTGAAAGAGAAACCCCATCATGCCAACGACATCGCCCAGCACGGTGATTCGACTTTGCACGAGCGGCACGGCCGCACGCACAACGGCGAGCTGCGCGTCGCTTGGCTCTACCGGCAGCGCACCGCCAGCAATCAGGTAGGGCAGAATGCGTTGCGCAAAGTCTGCCTCGTCGAGCAGCCGAATGTGGTCTGCGTTGATCGAGTCTGCCTTCTTCTGGTCGAATCGGGCCGGGTTCGGGTTCACATCGACCACGTCGAACGCGGCAATCATCTCGTCACTCGTGAACACATCACGGTCGGCGGCGATCGACCAACCGAGCAGCGACAGGTAGTTGAGCAGGCCCTCGGGAATAAACCCGCGGTCGCGATGGTGCAAGAGGTTCGACTCGGGGTCGCGCTTTGAGAGCTTCTTGTTGCCTTCACCGAGCACGTACGGCAGGTGACCAAACCGCGGAATCGCTGTCTCGATGCCGAGTTCTACGAGCGCCCGGTGCAAAGCAATCTGGCGGGGGGTAGATGAGAGCAGGTCTTCGCCGCGCAGCACGTGGGTGATGCCCATCAGCGCATCATCGACGGGGTTCGTCAGAGTGTAGAGGGGCGCACCGTTGGGTCGTACCACCACGAAGTCGATGGTGCTGCCTGCCGGGAAATTGATCGGGCCGCGTACGAGGTCGTCGAAGCCAAGGTCAACCTCTGGCACGTTGAAGCGCAGCGCAGGTTCACGCCCTTCGGCACGAAACGCCGCTTTCTGCTCGTCGCTCAGGTCGCGATCGTAGTTGTCGTAGCCGAGTTGCTTGGGCCGCCCGGCTGCTTCGTTGCGGGCGTCGATTTCTTCTGCGGTTGAGAAGCTCTCATAGAGGTATCCGGCTTCGAGCAGCCGTGTCACGATGTCGCGGTAGATGTCGCCCCGCTGTGACTGCCGGTATGGCTCGTGCGGGCCGCCGACGTCGACACCTTCGTCCCAGTTCAGGCCGAGCCAACGCAGCGAGTCGAGAATCTGGCCGTAGCTTTCTTCACTGTCGCGCGCCGCGTCGGTGTCTTCGATGCGAAACACGAATGTGCCGCCGGTGTGCCGCGCATAGGCCCAGTTGAAGAGGGCAGTGCGCACCATGCCGACGTGGGGGGTGCCGGTGGGCGATGGGCAGAAGCGCACTCGCACGTCGCTGCCGGTTGCGGTCGAAAACTGGGGCTCAGTATGTGTAGACATCGCTCTTTAGTCTAGAGTGCTTTGGCCTAGTGCGCGTCAGCGGTGGCTGTGGCGCCCGTGCGGCGTGTGGCGCCGAGCCGCAGCGATGAAATTGCGCCGAGCGCCAAGAGCACGCCGGTCACGAGCGCAAGAAATGAGAAGTCACCGAGCGCAAACACGACGCCCGACAGTGCGCCAGCGAGTGCACCGGCGGCGTTCATTGTCGTGTCAGATCGGCCCTGCCATTTGGGTCGCTCAGCAACTGGCGTGATGTCGGTGAGCAGGGTTGCGCCTGCGACGGTGACGGCGCTCCAGCCGAGGCCGAGCAGCACCAACGCGATCTGCACGAGCAGGTGTGAACCGCCGGCAATGTAGGCCATGACGATTGAGGCGAGCAAGATGACCCAGCCGATTCCAATTACTTGTAGGGCGCCGAGGCGACCGACCATGTACCCGAATACGGGTGAGAGTGCATACATTCCGGCGATGTGCAGTGACAGGGTGAGGCCCACGAGTTCTGGGGTGCCGTCGTGGTGCATTAGGTGCAGGGGCGTCATCGCCATCAGCGCGACCATGATTGCCTGCGCCATGGCGATGGTGAAGATGGTGAGCACTTGTGGGCTGAGGCTGCGTGCGAACCGCGAGCTGGCTTGGGTGACGGTTTGTGGGCCGGTCGCAGGGTGGCTGGTAGTTGGCTGCGGTGCGGAGGCCGTGTAGCCGTGTGAGTCTGTGGGTGGGTGCGCTGCTGCGTCGGCTTCAGCTTCGGCGACTATGGCGCGAGCGGTGAGCAGAGGATCAGGGCGCAGCCCCCGCCAGTTGACCAGTGCCGCCAGTGCTTGCGCGATGATGGGAAACACGAAGACGCCGGCGAGCGGGGTGATGCCGAAGAGTTCACCGATGACGGCTCCGGGCCCGAGCAGATTGGGCCCGACCACTGCGCCGATGGTGATCGCCCAGACGACGATTGAGAGGTCGCGCCCGCGGTGTTCTGGCAGTGAAAGGTCGGCTGCGGTGAAGCGTGACAGCAGTTGCACGGCGCTGGCGACACCGACCATTGCGATGCCGGCGGCGAGCACCCACCACTGACCGATCTCTGAGCCGAAGATGGCGACGGCCGCGCCAACCATTGCCACGAGGCTGCCGGTGACGAGGGCGCGTCGGCGCCCGTATTTGGCGGCGAGTCGCGCGAGCGGTATGCCGGCCAGGGCTGCGCCAGCGTTGAACATGGCCGACCCGAGGCCTGAGATTGCGTCGTTGCCGCTCACCTCGGCGAGCAGCAGTGCGCCGACTGAGAGTGCCGCTCCGTCGCCGAGCCCGCCGAGAATGGTGGCGGTCACCAGCACGGCGAGCGAGCGGCGTTGAATCTTGCGGCGTTGTTGCGTCAGCGACGTGCCCTGCCCGAGGGCGTCGGCTGCAGTGATTGAAGAGTTCATTCGGCGGTCTCGAGTCCCCACGCAGTGCCATCGATGCGGGCGATCAGTCGCTTGCACAATCTCACTTGTGGGCTTTCATTTGCGGTGTCCATGGAAACGAGCCCGATGGTGCGGTATCGCGGGGGGTCGAGGGGCAAGGCAACCGCGTCGTCTGGCAGGGTGCGCGCGGCAGCGAGTGCGAGCCCTGGCACCAACGCGACGGCACCGCCGACGGCCGCCATTGCGAGCATCGCGGGCACGTTGTCGGTTTCTTGAATGATTTCGGGTTCGAACCCGCTTTCGGCTGCGGCCGTGAGTAGATGGCCGCGGCATTTTTCGCAGCCGGCTATCCAGTGTTCGGCGGCGTAGTCAGCCAGGTGGGCGGTTTCGAGGCCTTCGGCGCGGGCTTCGCCGACGACGAGGCTGACGGTTTCTCGCCACAGCGGGGTGAAGACGCTGCCTGCCGGGAGTTCGGCGGCTCCCTCATAGTCGAAGATGAGTGCACAGTCGACTTCGCCGTCGCGCAGCATCGCGATGGCTGCGGGCGGTTCAGCCTCGCGGTATTGCAGCGATACTTCGGGGGCTTCTGCTTCGAGGCCGCGCATGATGGCTGGCACGATGGTCGCGCTCGCGCTCGGAAACCCGACGAGGCGCAGGCTGCCGCCGCGTTCGCCACGCAGGTCGTCGATCGCGGCAAGTGCTGCGTCTATTTCAGCGACGACGGTGCGCGCGTGTTCTGCGAGGATCACGCCTGCGGTCGTGAGGCGAATGCCGCGCCCTTGGCGCTCGATGAGCGGCACTGACAGCCGGGTCTCTACCCGTTTGATGCGCTGGCTGACCGCTGGCTGGCTGAGGCCGAGGCTTGCCGCGGCTGCGGTGAGCGAACCGGTGGTCGCGAGCGCATGCAGAATGCGCATTTCGGTTGAATCGATCGCACCGATCGGGTCGGCACCTCGTACACTACTCATAGGGCCATCATAAGTCACCGCGAAGGCTCGTGGGCGAACGATTCACTTTGGTTATCCTTGCCGACGTGCCAGTGGCACCGTGCTCGAGGGTCGCTGCGTGAGCCCACCCCACTCCCGGGGCAGGCTGTGTGACCGCGTCAGCTAGTTCGCCACCGCGGGCTGCGCATAGGCTTGCGCGTCGATGCGGTCTTGTTCGGTCGCGACCAGCTGACCGCATGCACCGTCGATCTCTTTGCCGCGCGTGTCTCGCAGCGTGGTCGGAATGCCAGCCGCGTTCAAGCGGTCGACAAACTCACGGGTCACGCCAGGTTCACTGCGCGTCCACACTGACCCTGGTGTCGGGTTCAGCGGAATCGGGTTGACATGCACCCACCCGCGGCCCCGAGCATTGAGCTTGTCGGCCAGCAAGTCGGCTCGCCAGCCGTGGTCGTTCATGTCTTTGATGAGCGCGTATTCGATCGAGACGCGCCGACCGGTGGCCTCGAAGTAGGCGCGAGCGGCGTCGAGCACCTCATCGACCTTCCACCTGCTGTTCACCGGAATCAGCTCGTCTCGCAGCTCATCGTCGGGAGCGTGCAGCGAGAGCGCAAACGTGACGGGCACGTTTTCGTCGGCGAGTTTTCTGATC
>JAAZHL010000095.1 GCA_012510755.1 Leucobacter sp. | reverse complement strand
TTCTGACACAGTGGATCGCCGCTGGGGTGATGTTTCTGATTGGGTTCTTTGCGATGGCAATTCCCGTCTTTTTCGCGATCGATATTGCATACCGCAAGCGGCCCGTATACGCGAGACTTACCGCCCAACTTGATCGCTACCAAGAGCTTGTTGAGCCGTTGCGAAAGTTTATCAAGTGGGCACTGCCGATCACGTTTGGTATTTTTGGCGGCTTTGCGGCAGCGGTCACCTGGCAGCAAACCCTGCTGTGGCTGAATGCCGAACCAACCGGCACCCGCGACCCAGAGTTCAATCTCGACATCTCATTCTTCATGTTTGATCTGCCGTTCTGGCAGGGGGTACTCGGGTTTGCCTCCGCTGTGGTGCTGATCAGCTTGATACTCGGGGTGGCAACCAGCTACCTCTACGGCGGCATCTCGTTCGTTGGCCGCGATGTGCGTGTGTCGAAGGCGACACGCATTCAGGCAGCGGTCATGGCGTTTGTGTACCTCGCGTTGCAGGGTGTGAGCCTGTGGTTTGACCGATTCTCGGTGCTCACCGACTATTCGGGACTCTTCACTGGCGCCACATTCACCGGTGCCAATGCGGTAATCCCTGGCAAGCAGATTCTTGCTGGAATCGCCGTGATCGTCGCGATTCTCTTCTTGGTGACGGCGTTCACCGGCAAGTGGCGACTGCCAGTCATCGGCACCGCGCTGCTCTTGGTCTCTGCGCTGGTCGTTGGCGCGGGGTATCCCTGGGTGATGCAAGAGTTCAGAGTGAACCCCGACGAGAAGAGCCTCGAGAACGAGTACCTCGAACGAAACATTGACGCGACAAGATTTGCCTATGGCATCGATAGCGTCGAAGTCGAGCGCTACGATGCGGTCACCGACGCTGAGCCGGGCCAGCTGCGCGGTGACGCACAGACCACCGCAAACATTCGCATTATTGACCCTGAAGTCGTCTCGCCAACGTTTGCGCAGCTCGAGCAGAGCCGTCAGTACTATAAGTTTCCAGCTTCGCTGAGCGTTGACCGTTACGAACTCGACGGGCAGATCGAAGACACTGTGTCTGCGCTTCGCGAGATTGACGTGTCAGGGCAAAGCGGTTGGTATAACCGCACACTCGTCTACACCCACGGCTACGGGCTTGTGGCTGCCTACGGCAACCAGCGCTCTACGGGTGGCGAGCCAGTGTTTCTTGAAAGCGGCATTCCGACAAGTGGTCGGCTCGGTGAATTTCAGCCTCGCATCTATTTCGGGCAGTATTCACCCGAGTATTCGATTGTCGGTGGCGAACGTGCACGGCCTATCGAACTCGACTATCCCGCAGATGATGACGTGCAGCGCCCCGCTGAAGAGTCAGCGGTAGACGAGACCGACCTCAGCGCGGACACCACTGAGTCGGGGGAGACCTCAAGTCAGCAAGAAGCAGACAATGGGCAGCAAAGCGCTGAAGCCGCTGCGGGAGCCGCTGAAGAAGAAGCGCTCGCAGCAGATGAGGCTGAGGCCATCGAGAACGCCGAAGACGAAGAGATCGTCGAAGGCGGCCGTCAGAATATGACGACCTTCGATGGTGAGGGCGGGCCAGTACTTGAGAACATCTTTACCAAGCTGATCTATGCGCTGAAGTTCCAGTCGATGGAAATTCTGCTTTCTGATGCCGTCGTAGATGGCTCACAGATTCTCTATGACCGTGACCCGGTGGCCCGTGTCAGCAAGGTCGCGCCTTACCTCACAATCGATTCGTCGCCCTATGCGTCCGTGGTCGACGGTGAAATCGTGTGGATCATCGATGGGTACACCACCTCTGAGTACTACCCATACTCAGAGATGCGTGACTTTAACTCGTTGATCGTTGACGCAGACAGCCCGCGAACGAGCGTGCTGGCAAAACCCGTGAACTATATTCGTAACTCGGTGAAAGCCACTGTAAACGCGTATGACGGCAGCGTGACCCTGTATGCGTGGGACACCGAAGACCCGATGCTCAAAGCATGGAGCAGCATCTTCTCTGGCACCGTGCAACCGATCAGTGAAATGAGCGGTGACCTGCTGAGTCACGTGCGCTACCCGAGCGATCTCTTCAAAGTGCAGCGAGAAATGCTCTCGACGTACCACGTGACGAACGCTGACGTATTCTACTCGGCCGAAGATGCGTGGCGTACGCCGAACGACCCGGTGTCTAGCGCGCAGTCACCTGACGGTGAGAAGCTGCGGCAACCTCCGTACTATCTGACGCTTGCAGCGGGTCGCGATGCTGAACCGAACTTCTCTATCTACTCGACCTACATTCCTGCAGCAACTGGCGGCAACGCTCGAGACATCTTGACCGGTTACCTTGCGGCAAACTCAAACGCGGGCAATGTTGACGGCGAGAAGTCAGATGACTATGGCTCGTTGAAACTGTTGACGTTGCCGAAGGGTACGACGGTGCCCGGCCCGGGTCAGGTGCAAAACAGCTTCACCACAGACTCTGAAGTGTCGAACCTGCTGAACGTGCTGCAGCTCGGCAATAGCCAGGTGATTAGCGGTAACCTGCTGACGCTACCGGTCGGTGGCGGTCTGCTCTATGTGCAACCGGTCTACATTCGGGCCTCATCTGGTACGAGCTTCCCGATCTTGCAGAAGGTGCTGGTCTCGTTCGGTGACGATATCGCGTTCGAAGACACCCTTGATTCTGCGCTCGATGTGTTGTTCGGCGGCAACTCGGGTGCGTCGGCCGGTGACGGCGAGTTGCCTGACGAGGGCGAGACGCCCGAGCCAGGTGATGAGGCCACAGAGGGTGATGAGGGCGCCTCCTCGCCAACCACCCCATCGTCGACGCTCACGCAGGCGCTGCGCGACATGCAGCAGGCTATTGCTGATCGAGACGAAGCGATGAAGGCAGGCGATTGGACAGCCTATGGGCAGGCTGACGAACGCCTGCGCGACGCGCTCGCGAAGGCCCTCGAACTGCAGTAGGTCTCGCGTCTCGTTCGCGGGCACGTCACGTATTCACGGCACGTGCTCGCGCCGTCTGGCCCTCGGTTTGGCCAGGCGGCGCGATCGTGCTAGAGTTAATTCTTGTGCCGCGGGGTGGAGCAGTTCGGTAGCTCGCCGGGCTCATAACCCGGAGGTCGTAGGTTCAAATCCTGCCCCCGCAACGAAAAACAGCCCCTGATCTGGTGTTTACTAGTCAGGGGCTGTTGGTTTCTCGGCGCGGCTGCTCTGCAGTGCGGCTGACCAGAAGCGCCGTTATTCTTTTTGCGATGTGGTCGAGCGGCGCAACGTCATCAAGAGGGCACCCAGGCCCGTGGACAGCGCGCCTACGGCGAGGGCTTGGCTCGCCGACTCAGAGCCGGTTGCTGCGAGTTCGTCATGTTGTTCGGGGCTATCGGGGTGTTCGGGCGCGGCAGCGGCCTGTGCTGTTACGTTAATGCGAGCGGTCGCGTGGTCGACAGAACCTGTGCTGAATTCGTCGTGATCTGGGTAGGTAATGACGACAGGCACATCAACGGTGCCAACAGGTTCGGCGGCCGGTACGTTCCATGTTAAAGCGCCAGTTGCGGGGTCGATGACCAGCCCGGGTGCAGCCGTACTGTCGAGGCTAAAGACGGTTCCAGCAGCAACCGTGATAGCTTCGCCCTGTGTGCCAACAAACGTCGGTAGTACCGTCACGCTACTGCCTGCCTCGACTGCGCTTTCTGCGTAGCTCGGCAGGTGGCATGAGGCGAGTGGGCTGCGGCCAGAAACGGTAAGCTTTGCGCCGTAAGCGACACCGTTTTGCAAGTTCTCTGACCCTGTTGCGCCTGGCGTCGCATTTGGTGTTCCGGTGAACTGAAACACCGTCGAGGTGTACGGCTGGATGTCGCCCAGGCCGAAGCTCAGGGTCGTGTAACCTCCAGAGCTGCCCCAAATTGGCGTGCTCATCTGAGCGTCATCGTGCGGCTCAAACCCGGCAATGCCCGTGAATCTTGCGAACGCGCTTTCAAAGCCTGCGAAGGGGCTGTACTGCTCAAAGGAGGTTTGATCGACTGTCCAGTCTTCGTCATCGAACACGAGATTGGCGCTGGCGTCGATGACCTCACCCTCAACTGCGATGGGGATTCGCCAGAAAAGCTGAACCGTGTCGTTCGCAATGCTGCCCAGGTAGAAGTGTTGCAGTGAGCCGTACCCGGAGCCTGGAAGCGTCGGCTCGGCTAGCGGCCCGACGGTCTGCAGAAAGCCGTTGTTCGAATAGTGGTCGAGGTCGAGGTCGATTACCGATTGCAGCTGCCAGTTGACGGCGCAGTGCCCGTTGGCGAGGCTGCTCGTGTTGCCGACGCTGGGGTCGATCTGCCCCGCTGTGTTGTCGTAGTCCTGCAAATATGCATCATCTGCGACCGCGTGTGCGGCTGATGCGGCAATGAATGGTGAGGCTGCGACCGTTGCAGCGGCGAGTGCCGCAAGCGTGATCTGTCTGCCAGCTTTGAAGTTCTTGTTCATATATGCCCCCGCATATTGTGTGCAGCGACTTGCCCGCACCCATGTATGCCCAAGTATATTACCGACTGGTGTGTCGAAATATGGCTCGCGACGAATGGGCCGTCGCTGACTGCCGTGCTGCGTTGTCGTGTGCGGTGGGGTTGCGCGGTTGCGTTACTCGCGCGTGTGCGTTTCGGGCGGGGGAGTTGAGCGATTTGTGCCCGAGGATCGGCCCCAGCCGCTCGTGCGGGTCACCTTCGTGAGCAGCGGGCCCACGCGGTAGCTGAGCGGCGTGGTGAGCGCGAGGGTCGTATTTGAATGGCTGACACCGGGTAGCGCCACGATCTGTTGAATGAGCTCTTGCAGCTCAGCGTGTGACACTGCGCCGATGCGCACGAGCAGATCTTCACGGCCTGTGGTGGCGTGAATCTCCATGACTTCGGCAATTTCGGTGAGTTGCTGCACGATGTCATCGAGTTTGCCCTGATCGAGGGCGAGCGCGGCGAAGGCCTCAACGTTGACGCCTGCCTCGGTCAAGTCAATGCGTGGAGTGTAGCCGCGCAGCAGCGCCGAGTCTGTGAGGCGGCGCATGCGGGCCTGCACGGTATTGCGTGATACGCCTAGTCTGCTGGCCAAGTCGCCGATGCTGAGACGGGCGTCTTGTTCGAGCAGCGCAATGAGTTCGCTGTCGAGGCGATCGATGTCAATCATTTTGCTCAATTTTGCCTCGCTCAATGGTATCTAGTTGATCATTATTGCAAGTGCTTCAAACAATAGTTGATAGATGTGATTAGTACATGCGATTCTTGGTGCAACTCGTGAGCAGTGTTGCTCACCGGCAAAAACTACCAAAGGCGGTGGAATGATGCGCACCACAGAAGCACCCTTGAACCCGCTCACAGCCCGATATGCTGACGTCAGCTGCAGCGTGATGATGACCGGCGTGCAGGCACTGGCCCGGCTGCCACTCGATCAGGCTCGCAGAGATGCTGCAGCTGGCCGCAACATCTCTGGCTTTATTAGCGGCTATGAGGGGTCGCCGCTGGGCGGCTATGACCTTGAGCTTGGCCGTCAGCAGCACCTGCTCGACGCACACAATGTGCATTTTGAGCCAGGTCTCAACGAAGAGGCCGGCGCTATGGCGGTGCAGGGCACACAACTCATTCATGAGCTCAACGCATCGGTCGATGGGGTAGTCGGCTATTGGTATGGCAAGGCACCGGGGCTAGACCGCGCGAGCGATGCGCTGCGCCACGCAAATCTGATGGGCACACACCCGAGCGGGGGAGCCGTCGCCTTCGTCGGTGATGATCCTGGCGCAAAGTCTTCAACGCTGCCGTGCGCCTCTGAGCTTGCGCTCGCTGACCTCATGATGCCGACCTTCTACCCGTGTGACCCGGCCGATATTCTCGAACTCGGCCGCCACGCCGTGGCACTGTCGCGGGCGAGCGGCCTGTGGGCGGCTATGAAGATCGTGACCTCGGTGGCAGACGGATCGGCGACTGTTGACCTTGTTGCGGGCGACTCGTTTACGCCAGTGCTGCCACCTCATTCGGGCAAACATGAGCCGACCTCGAGGCTGCTGCAACCCACACTCGGGCCACTTGAGCGTGATTGGCTTTCTACTCGCATGCGCATTGCCCGGGAATATCTGGCTCTGAACGACGTCAACAAGGTGGTGCAGCAGGCCCCGACTGATCGCATCGGCATTGTCACGGCC
>JAAZHL010000094.1 GCA_012510755.1 Leucobacter sp. | reverse complement strand
TCACCGAGCGCATCGACTACTTTGGCCGCACCATCGAACCGCTGGACGAAGTTGAGGCGCGCAAGCTCGCCGAGTTGCTGCTTCGCCGCGGAGTAAAAACGATTGCCGTCTGCTTCGTGAACTCGTACGCAGACTCGAGTCACGAGACCCGCATGCGCGAGATTCTCGAAGAGGTCATTCCCGACGCAACGGTGTCGACCTCGGCAGAGATTCTGCCTGAGATCTTTGAGTACCCGCGCTTCAACACCGCAGTTGCGAACGCTGTGCTTGCGCCGCTGGTGTCGGGCTATGTCAACCGCCTCGCAGAACAGCTGAAGCAGGGCGGCTATCAGGGCGATTTGCTGCTGCTGCACTCTGGTGGCGGCTCAATGACCCCGCGCATGGTTGAGAAGTTTCCGGTGCGCCTGGCCGCATCGGGCATCGCTGCGGGTGCGATCTCGGCGAAACACATCGCGCAACAGTGCGGGTATGAAAATGCGGTGAGCCTCGACATGGGTGGCACCTCGACCGACATCTCGCTCGTTGCGGGCGGCGAGTTGCGTGTCGCACAAGAATGGCAGGTCGAATACGGGCATCCGATTATCTTCCCGTCGATCGAAGTCCTCACGATTGGCGCCGGCGGTGGGTCGCTTGCACACATTGATATCGCGGGATCGCTTCGCAACGGACCCCAGTCGGCAGGCGCTGACCCGGGCCCAGCTTGCTACAGTACGGGCGGCGACCAACCAACGAACACCGACGCGAACCTCGTGCTCGGCAGGCTTGGCAGCTCACTCGCCGGCGGCGTGAAACATCTCGACAAGCAACTTGCCGAAGAGGCGATCCGCCGGGTCATCGCCGAGCCGCTGGGCATGGGGCTCGAAGAGGCCGCGCAGGCGATCGTGTCGGTCGCAAATGCGAACATGGCCGATGCCGTGCGACTAGTCTCGATTCGCCGCGGCTACGATCCTCGTGACTTTGCACTGCTCGCCTTCGGCGGCGCAGGTGCGCTGCACGGAGTCGACGTCGCCCGCGAACTTGGCATTCCAGCCGTCATCGTGCCGCCCAACCCAGGGGTCACCTCGGCGATGGGCTGCCTGCTCGTAGACATTCAGCACGATCTCGCGCAAATGTACACGGGGCTCGCTTCAGCTGCTGACGAAGACAGCATTGAAGAGGCGTTCGTCGGGCTCGAGACCGAGGCATCGGCGAGACTGCGCCATGAGGGTGTGGCGAGCGAGAACGCTATTCTGCAACGCAAGATTTCGATGCGTTAATCAGGCCAGTGGCGCTCGTTGCAAGTGCCAATGGGCACCGGGCCTGGTGCGATGAAGCGCGCGATTCAAACCTTTCACGAGGAGTATGAGCGCGAGTTCTCGTTCAGGCAAGACGACGCACCTGTCGAGGTGTACCAGTTGCACCTCGCGGCCGTCGGCAAGACGCCGAAACCAGCGTTTCGCCCGGCCGAGGTTCGCAGCCAAGCCCCGGGTGAGCCTACCGAACGCCGCCAAGTGTATTTTGGGTCACACGGCTGGGTCGAAACCCCAGTGTACGATCGCGACACGTTGGCAGCAGGCACCACGCTCGTTGGGCCCGCAATCATCGATCAACTCGATTCCACCACTGTCATTCCACCGGATACCGACGCCGAGATTGACGAGTGGCTGAACATTCGCATCTACCTGCAGGAGGCAAACTGATGAATACGACAGCCACCACGCAACGCGTGCTTGACCCCGTCACGTTCGAAGTCCTGAAGAACGCGTTCGCGACGAGCGTTGACCTCATGAGTGAGCAGATTCTTCGGACCTGCTACTCATTCGTTATCTATTCACGAGACTTCTCATCGGCGCTGTGCGATGCCGAAGGCAACACGGTAATGCAGGGATCTGCAGATATCGCCGTGCACGTTGGCACGCTGCACTTTCAGTGCAAGGCAGTCATCGAAGAGTTCGGCGATGACATTCACCCCGGTGATGTGTTCGCGATCAATGACCCCTACCGCGGGGGCACCCACCTCAACGATGTCTCGTTCATTCGCCCAATTTTCTCTGACGGTCGCATCATTGCATTCGCGCAGAACAAGGGCCACTGGGCTGACATTGGCGGGCCGGTTCCTGGCTCGTTCAACGTGTCGGCTACCGAGCACTTTGGCGAGGGACTGCGCATCACCCCGGTGCGTGTTTGGTCGAAGGGCGTCTACCTGCACGACGTCGCGAACCTGCTTGTCGGCAACACGCGGGCACCCGACCAGGCGCTCGGTGACCTGCACGCGCAGTCCGAGGCGACCGCCGTTTGCGAGCGTGAGATCTTGCGCCTTGCAGAGCGCTACGGCACTGAAACAGTCGAACTCGCGATGCGCGAAACGCAAGACTATGTCGAGCGCACCGTGCTTCGCCGCCTAGCTGATCTGCCCCGCGGCACATGGAGCACAGTCGACTACCTTGACCTCGATCCTGGTGCGGGCGAAGGCCTGATTCCTGTTGAGATCACGATGACGCTCGACGGCGAAGGCATTCACTACGAGCTCAAGGGCGGGCCTGCCATCAAGGCTTTCTTGAACTCTGGGTATGGAACAACGTTCTCGGCGATCTATGCCGGCACCAAAACGTTCTTCCCTGACGTGCCCCTGAACTCGGGATTCTATGCCGCAGTGACGGCTGAGATCGGGCCAGAGGGCACGGTCGTGAATGCCGGGTGGCCGCTTGCGGTCACGGGCGTAGTCTCGGGCCCGTACGAGAAGATCATGAATGGCATTTTCGAGTTGTGGTCAGGCATCATGCCCGACCGTGCAATGGCT
>JAAZHL010000093.1 GCA_012510755.1 Leucobacter sp. | reverse complement strand
GTTGGGGTCGGATTTCCAGTAGAGGTCGTCGCTGCAGGCGGTGGCGTGATCCTCGATGCAGACGGAAACTCAATCATTGACCTAGGCTCGGGTAACGCAGTGAGCGGCATCGGCAACTCGGCCCCCCGAGTCGACGAAGCAGTGAAAACGCACGTCGAGCAGTTCACCTACACCTGCTTCATGGTCGCACCATACGAGGGCTACATTGCCGTCTCAGAGAAGCTCAACGCACTCACCCCCGGCGACCACGACAAGCGCACAGCACTCTTCAGCACTGGCTCAGAGGCCCTCGAGAACGCGGTAAAGATTGCGCGGCACTACACCGGCAAGAACGCGATTGTGGTGTTTGACCACGCTTACCACGGTCGCACCAACCTCACCATGGCGATGACGGCGAAGAACCTGCCCTATAAAGAGGGTTTTGGCCCCTTCGCCCCAGAGGTGTACCGCGTGCCCGCCTCATACCCATACCGTGACGGCCTGACCGGTGAAGAAGCCGCCGCCCGCTCAATCAGCCAGATCGAGAAGCAGGTCGGCGTGAACAACCTTGCAGCGATCATCATCGAACCCATTCAAGGCGAAGGCGGGTTCATTGACCCCGCGGCTGGCTTCTTGCCCGCACTGCAGAAATGGGCCAACGAGAACGACGTGGTGTTCGTGCTCGACGAAGTGCAGACAGGGTTTGCTCGTACTGGTGACATGTTTGCCGCCAACCATGAGGGCGTGGTGCCCGACCTGATCACCACTGCAAAGGGCATCGCCGGCGGTCTGCCGCTCTCAGCAGTCACCGGGCGCGCCGACATCATGAACTCGGCCCACACCGGTGGCCTCGGCGGCACGTACACAGGCAACCCCATCGCGTGTGCAGCGGCGCTCGCCACGATCGAGACCTACGAGGCCGACAACCTGAGCGCTCGGGCACTCGAAATCGGTGCGATCGTCAACGAGTTCTTCACCGAACTGCAGCAGCGCGACGACCGCATCGGCGATGTGCGCGGGCGTGGCGCTATGCAGGCGATCGAACTCGTCGAGACGAGGTCGAAGAACCCCAACCCTGCCCTCACCAGCGCAGTTGCAAAATTCTGCGCAGACAACGGTGTGCTCATTCTGACCTGCGGCACCTACGGCAACGTCATTCGATTCTTGCCCGCGCTGTCGATCAGTGATGAACTGTTGCGTGAAGGCCTGCAATTCGTCGCAGACGCGATCGCCGCAAACTGACAGGCGTTGCCCGTCGCCCTGCGGCCCAGACATGGGCTCGCAGGGCCTGATCCTCGAACCAAAACTAGATTCTGCGACGAGCAAGCTCGCGCAGAATGACAACTGACTGAAGGAGTCAATAATGACACTCACGCCCAACGAGCAAGCAGTTCTTGACAAGGTGCAGTCTGGCCTGAGCATTGGCGGCACCTGGCAAGAGTCAACGACCGGCGCGACCTTCGAAGTGCGCGATCCAGCCACTGGTGAAGTCATCAAGACCATCGCTGACGCGACCGTCGAAGACGGCGTACGCGCACTCGATGCTGCGGTCGCAGCGCAAGACGCGTGGGCAGCGACCTCAACACGTGAGCGCTCAAACATTTTGCGCCGCGCCTTCGACCTGCTGACCGAGCGCAAAGAAGAGTTCGCGCTGCTCATGGCGATGGAAATGGGCAAGCCCATTCAAGAGGCCCGCGGCGAGGTCGTCTACGGCGCAGAATTCTTGCGTTGGTTCAGCGAAGAAGCCGTTCGCGTGCAGGGCGATTACCGGCAGAACCCAGAAGGCACGGGCAATATCGTTGTCTCGCACATGCCAGTGGGCCCCTGCTACTTCATCACGCCGTGGAACTTTCCGCTTGCAATGGCCACGCGCAAGATCGGCCCCGCGCTCGCCGCAGGCTGCACCGTGGTCATCAAGCCGGCGGCTCTCACCCCGCTGACCACCATCTTCTTCGCCCAGGTGCTCGAAGACGCAGGGGTGCCAGCTGGTGTGGTGAACGTCGTGCAAACGTCAAAATCGAGCGCGCAGTCGAGCGCGCTGCTGAGCGACACCCGTCTGCGCAAGCTGAGCTTCACCGGTTCGACGCCGGTGGGCGTGAAGCTGCTCGAAGCAGCCGCACAGAACGTGCTGCGCACGTCGATGGAGCTCGGCGGCAACGCCCCATTCATCGTGTTTGAAGACGCCGACCTCGATCGGGCAGTTGACGGGGCAATGCTTGCTAAATTCCGCAACATCGGTCAGGCGTGCACCGCTGCCAACCGCATGATCGTACACGAAGCGGTGGCTGACGAATTCGCCCGCCGTGTTGGTGAGCGCGTAGCCGCCATGACGATTGGGCGCGGCGCTGAAGAGGGCAACGACATCGGTGCGCTCGTTGATGACAAGGCAGTGTCGAACACGGCACGCCTCGTCGCTGACGCGGTTGATACCGGTGCGAGCATCGTCACCGGTGGTGAGGCACTTGATGGCCCGGGCAACTTCTTCCAGCCCACGGTGATCGATAACCTCAGCCCACAGTCGGCAATCATGCGCGAAGAGATCTTCGGCCCCGTGCTCGGCATCATTCGTTTCTCGAGCGAAGACGAAGCCGTCGAGATCGCGAACAACACCGAATACGGTCTCATGAGCTACGTGTTCACCGAGAACATTCACCGCGGTCACCGCATGATCGAGAAGCTTGAGACCGGCATGATGGCGCTGAACTCGGGCATCGCATCAAACGCGGCTGCACCGTTCGGCGGCGTGAAGCAGTCGGGTCTTGGTCGCGAAGGCGGCTTTGAAGGTATTCACGAGTTTCTCGCGACGAAGTACACGCTGCTGCCTCGCTAGCAGCTGCGTTATGCAGAGCCCGGGGTCAGTCGACCTCGGGCTCTGCTCGCTCTGCCCACCACAGCACCGTTTCGCCGTAACGCTTCTCTCGTAACAGGGTGAGGCCCTCGGGCCAGGTCGGTTCGGGGGAACGGCTCGACCGTTCGACCAGCACCACCCCGTCTGCTGCGAGCAGCGGTGCGACCCCGGTGAGGTTTCGCGCGAGATCTGTCTCGCTCACGTCATAGGGTGGGTCAAGCATGATGACGTCGAAGCTCTGCTGAGCGCGTAGCCCGTCGAGGTATGTCTGCACCGAACTCTTCACCACCTCGATGGCGGGGGCATCAGCTGCGCGAAAAGCCTGCGCAACGACTTTTGCGTTGCGTGTCGCAATCTGAGCTGCCTGCGGGTGCTTCTCGACGAGCACGACCTCGGCACCGCCACGGCTTGCCGCCTCAAGGCCAAGCGCGCCAGAACCGGCGTAGAGGTCGAGAACGCGCGATCCTCGTAGCAAATTCCATGCCTCGAGGGCAGAGAAAATAGCCTCGCGCACGCGATCGCTTGTTGGCCTCGTGCCCGACTTTGGCACTTCGAGCCGCAGCGAACCGGCTGTCCCCGCGATGATTCTCGTCATACCGTAGAGCTTAGAACCAGCTGTGCCCGCTGCCCAAAGCGCTCGGCCTCTGACCGGGCTTCGCGACCCCTTGCTGACCCGACTCAAGATGACGGTAGTGAAAGATACGCTTGAGACATGAACGCGATCACCCTTGACACCCCACTCGACGGGGTCGTTGGTGGTCGCACTTCTGCGGCGCTCAAGAAAGCCTTGGGCCTCAGCACGATTCGTGACTTGCTGTGGCACTTTCCGCGCAGATACTCGGCCCGCGGTGAACTGACTCCGCTTGCGGGGTTGCCGGTCGGCGAACATGTGACCGTACTTGCACAGGTGCTTGACGTACGTCAACGACGCATGCAGCGCGGTGGCACTCTGCTCGAAGCTCGCATCACCGACGGCTTCGGCAGCCTGCAGCTCACTTTTTTTAATCAGGCCTGGCGGGCAGGCCAGCTTATTGCTGGCGCGCGGGGCATCTTCTCAGGCAAGGTGAGTGAATACCGGGGTCAGCTGCAGCTGCAACACCCCGACTATGAGCTGTTCGATCAGCCAGCGGGTGACGGCCGTGCGCTGCCAGAGTTGAGCCCAGAGCACTCGCAGCAACTTGATGAGGCGGCTGCGCTCGCATTTGCGATGCGGCCCGTGCCCATCTATGCGGCAACCTCGACGATGCCTTCATGGACCATCGAACGTGCGGTTGGGTTGGCGCTCGATGCGGTGGTCGGCACTGGCGCGCTTCACGACCCACTGCCCGGCGAGGTGCGAAGATCAGCCGGTGTGATCGCGCTTGAACCAGCGCTCGAACTCATTCACCGGCCCGAAGCGCAGCCTGACTGGCAGCGCGCACGAGACAGCATGCGGTTTCGTGAGGCGTTTGAACTGCAACTTGCGCTGCTTGACCGACGCCGCAAGCTCGCAGCAGTGACGGGAACTGCTCGACCGCGCGTCACGGGCGGCCTGCTCACTGCCTTCGACGCAGGGCTGCCGTTTACGCTCACTGCAGAGCAGATTGAGGCTTCAGACACGATTTCACAAGAGCTCGCTGCCCAGGTGCCCATGCATCGACTGCTGCAAGGCGAGGTCGGCTCAGGCAAGACGGTCGTCGCAATACGTGCCATGCTGCAGGTTGCCGAGGCCGACGTCGCTGTCGGCAGCGCGGCTGTCGAAGTCGAGGCCGATGGTGCTGCTGCCGGTGCTGCTGTAGCCAATGCGACAGGTGGCCGCGCCACGGTAGGCGGCCAGAGCGCTCTGCTCGCGCCAACGGAGGTGCTCGCGGCCCAGCACTTTCGTAGCGTTCAAGAGATGCTGGGGCCCGAACTGACCGAACGGCTGCACCCGGTGCTGCTGACGAGCAAGATGCCGGCCGGTGAACGGCGCAAAGCCCTGCTCGCGCTCGCGAGTGGTCAGGCGCACATCGCGGTTGGCACGCATGCGCTGTTCAGTGAAGGCGTCAGCTTCTATGACCTCGGGCTCGTTGTCGTCGACGAACAGCACCGGTTCGGTGTTGAGCAACGAGAAGCGCTACGGCTCAAAGGCAAGAACCCGCACGTGCTGGTCATGACGGCCACGCCGATTCCTCGTACCGTCGCCCTGACCGTCTTTGGCGACCTCGAGACGTCGTTCATTCGTCGAGTGCCACCCGGTCGTCAGCCAATTGAAACTTTTACCGTGCCAATTGCTGAGCGGCCTAAATGGGCCGAACGTGCGTGGGTGCGTGCCCGCGAAGAGATCGCAGCCGGTCGCCAAGTGTATGTGGTTTGCCCGGCCATTGCTGCAGGCACGAGCGAAGAACAAGACGCGGGGCTTGCAGCCGAGCTTGCTGAGATTGCCAAGGCTGAGACCATCGTCGTGGCTGACGGGCGCAAACCTGAGGCCGTGCCACTTGCGAGCGTCGAGCAGACCCTTGCAGAGCTGAGCGAGCGCCCAGATTATCGGGGAGTGCGGCTTGCTGCCTTGACCGGCGCCATGAAGTCTGACGAGAAAGACCGCGTGATGCGCGACTTTGCGGCAGGCAACATCGATGTGCTCGTGGCAACGACGGTCATCGAGGTGGGGGTCAACGTGCCGAATGCCTCGACCATGATTGTGCGAGACGCTGAGAGATTTGGGGTGTCACAACTGCTCCAGTTGCGAGGACGTGTGGGTCGTGGCGAACACCCAGGTTTGTGTTTGTTGCTGACTCATGCTGCCCCAGGATCGCTCGCGCGAGAGCGAATCGAGGCGGTGGCTGCCACCTCAGACGGGTTTGAACTGGCTGAGCGCGACCTGCACCTGCGGCGCGAAGGTGACATTCTCGGGACTGCCCAATCAGGGGGTAAGTCGACGTTGCGTTTGCTTCGAGTGACCGAGCATGGGCAGCTGATTGAACATGCCCGTGAGCTTGCTGCCCAGCTCTTGCAGAGTGACCCTGAACTCGAAACTGCGCCGTTGCTTGCTGCACAACTCGCCGAAGAAGCCCGACAGCAGTCGCTCGATAACCTGGCCAAGTCATAGCTTAATCTGGTCAAGTCGAGGCTCAATCTGGTGAAGTCATAGCTGTGGCGCACAGGCAGACGTATAGGCTTATGAGCATGAGCAATATCGCCGTTGTGCCAGGATCATTCGACCCCGTAACCCTCGGTCATCTTGATGTCATTCGCCGAGCTGCAGCGATCTTTGAAGAAGTGCACGTGCTCGTCGTGCACAACCCGGGTAAGCATGCGATGTTGCCGATCGCCGAGCGCATGAACCTGTTGCAGAAGGCAATCGAAGAAGACCCAGAAATTCCATCGAACGTCATCGTTGCCTCGTGGTCAATGGGGCTGCTCGTTGATTACTGCACAGAAGTTGGCGCGAAGGTGCTCGTCAAGGGTCTGCGGTCGCAGATTGATGTCGCCTATGAAAGCCCGATGGTGCTCATGAATCGCAGCCTCGCAGGCGTTGAGACCGTGTTCTTGCTGCCCGAACCGGCACACTCGTATGAGTCTAGCTCGCTCGTGCGACAGGTCGCCTCGCTTGGCGGCGACGTGAGTGACTATGTGCCTGCGGTGGTTGCAAACTATCTGAACGCTACTCGCCCGAAATAGGCGACCCGGTTAGCGGCGGGGCCGGTGACACCGACGGCGCGGTCGGTACTGGCTGGGAGTGCGGTTGCACGTGCTGCACAACCGTTGCGTGCTGGTGCTGCACAGGCGCAGCAACACTGAGCTTTCGCGCACGCCTGCGCCGTGATGCCCGCACAAGCGCGACCACGATGAGCGTGATGACTGCGGCGACCACGAGCCAGGGCAGCAGTACCCCGAGCAAGACGAGCGCTCCCGCGCCAGCGGCAGCCAGGGATTTGAGACCCGCAATGAGCCCTTCCGAGAAGTTGTCCGGGCCACCGGGTAGCGCGGTGTTGGTCGTCAACGACACCCATATTGTTGCCTCGTTGACCTGCCCCTCGAGGGACTGCAACTGGGCTTGTAGACCGTCGAGGTCCGCCTGCCGCGCAGACAGCGCCGACTCTGCTTCGAGCAACTCGCTGGTGGTGGTGGCGCCAGCCATGAGTGTCTGCAAGCGTTCAACAGACGTTTCGAGCGCCGCAACTCGTGCCTGCAAGTCAACGTGCTGTGCGGTCACATCGCTCGCTGAGCGGCTTTCGTTTTGCACCGTACCGAGCGCCGAGAGTTCGGCAAACGCGGCTTCGAACTTGTCTGCAGGCACGCGCAGAGTCAAGCTTGCCGACTCAATGCGGCCCGTCCCGCCGCCACCATTGTGCAGCGACTCCACGTACCCACCAAGCTGCGTCGCAGTGTTAGTGACCGACTCGATATTCGCGGCGACATCGTCAACTTCAAGGGTGATGGAACCTTCACTGATGATGGAACGACCGTTATGCGCCACGGGTGCTGCTTCTGCGGCCGAATCTGGCGCAGCCCCCACGCTCGGTGACATTTCGACGGTCGACATATCGGCGCCACCAAGATGCGACACATCTCGGGTCGCGCTCGAACATGCAGTCAGCGCCACACACAGGGCAGCAACCCCGAGGGCTGCTGCGATCCTCGAATAACGAATGTTCTTTGTCATCACCCTGTCGCTTTCGTTGCAGTGAAATTCAGAGCCGTGTGCTTCGCAAGCATAGAAGACGAAGCGGTCGGGAGGTTCGTGGACACCTGAGAATCGGGTGAGGGTGATGCAAATGAGACACTTTGCAAGATGACCGCGCGGCAGCTGGTGTGTGAAGTGCCGGTGTGCTGCCAAGGGCGGCTTTCAGGCTCATCGGGTAGCCTATTTCGGTGAGTACTACCCGCGTGTATGAAGAGAACGTGCGTGATCTTGTCGGCCGCCCCGGCGAGATGCGTGAGCGTGAACGCACAGTCACGACTCCAGAAGCATTTGGAGAGTCGCTGGCTGTCGTTCCAGCAGGCGAACAGATGCAGCTCGACGTGCGGCTGGAATCGGTGCACGAGGGCATTTTGGTGTCTGCACACGTCGAAACGACGATGCACGCACAGTGCGGGCGATGCCTCGAAGACTTCACTTCAGCATTTGAAGTCGAATTTCAAGAGCTTTTCGCGTATACTCCTACGGAGGCCGAAGAGTATGGGGTTCACGGTGATCACGTGAATCTTGAACCCCCGCTCAGAGACGCGGTAGTGCTTGCACTGCCGTTTCAGCCCGTGTGCCGCCCAGATTGCCCTGGTCTTGACCCTGAGACCGGTGAGCTGCGCGATGCTGAGGCTGCAGCCGAGTCTGTCGCGGTAGACCCGCGTTGGGCTGCGCTAGCCGGGTTGCTGGCCGAAGATGAAAAAGACCTGAATCGGGTAACCGATTTTGATAGCAAGTAGAGAAAAGAGAGCATCATGGCTGTTCCCAAGCGCAAGATGTCGCGTTCGAACACCCGTCACCGCCGTTCGGCCTGGAAGGCCGAGGTGCCGAACCTGGTTAAGACCGTAGAGAACGGGAAGACCGTGTACAGTCTGCCGCACCGCGCCCGCGTGGTCGAGGATTCACAGGGCAACGCCCTCTTCCTCGAGTACAAGGGTCGCAAGGTAGCTGACGCCTAAGACGCTTATGGCTGACGCACACGCGGCGTCGACCGAGCAGCCGCCGAGTTCACCGCACGCTTCGCAAGAAGCAGCGAGTGACCTCGGCGGCTTTCTTGCTCAATTTGGGGTGCCGGTCGACGCAGAATTGGTGCAGCGCGCCCTCACCCACCGCTCGTGGGCCTATGAACACGGGGCTGCCCCGCACAACGAGCGGCTCGAGTTTCTTGGAGATTCGATTCTTGGGCAGGCGGTCACCGTCAAGCTCTTTCGCGACCACCCAGATCTGAGCGAGGGTGATCTTTCGCGCCGCAGGGCGGCCCTCGTGTCGAGTGCGGCACTCGCTGAAGTTGCGCGCAGCATCAACGTGGGGGCGCAGCTGCGGTTCGGTGTTGGCGAAGAACGCAGCGGTGGTCGCGAGAAAGAGTCGCTCTTAGCCGATGCAGTAGAAGCGCTCATCGGCGCGGTCTTCTTGCTCACCGACCCAGAGACGGCCAATCATTTTGTGCTTGCGCTGATTGAACCATTGCTGGCCGACCCTGAACGTTTCACGGTGTCACTCGACCCGAAGACCACTGTGCAAGAAGAAGCTGACGCGAGGGGCATTGCCCGCCCTGCCTACGACATTGTGGGGTCTGGCCCCGATCATGCCCGTCGATTCCACGCGACCGTTGAGCTCGACGGCGCTGTCGGTGAGGGCGCCGGCATCAGTAAGAAGGCTGCCGAGATTGCCGCGGCACGTGAACTAATCGCAGCGCTTCGCGCTGGGAGCGGGCTGAAACGCCGCAAGAGCAGCTGACGTGCCCGAGTTGCCTGAAGTTGAGGTGGTGCGTGCCGGTCTCGCGCCTGCGGTGACGGGCGCGCACGTGATTTCGATAGAAGTCAAGGATCACCGAGCGCTCAAACGACACGTACCGCTTGCCGGTGATGACGGACTGGGTGGCCATGGCGTGACCATGAACAGCGAAGCTGGTGTGGTGCGGGCAACCGATTTTGAGCGGCGCATGACCGGGGTGACCCTTGGCGCACCCGCGCGGCGGGGGAAGTTTCTGTGGCTGCCGGTTGATGGTTTTCATGTTGGTGCTGCAGCCACCCGCGACGCAGACCCAATCCCGGGCAGTGCGTCCGGTCAGGCGCTACTTGCCCATCTCGGCATGAGCGGCCAACTGTTGCTGCGCAGCCACGATGCGCCAGATGACCGTCATGTGCGCGTCAGACTCTGGATCGAACACCCAACGCACGGTGAACTGCGTCTCGACTTTGCTGACCAGCGACTGTTCGGGTCGCTCGCACTCGACGGGTTGGTGGCGACGAGTGATGGTGCCGCGGGCGGGCTCGGCACTGAACTGCCCGCCCTGCCGGGGCAGGCTGCGCATATTGCGCGCGATCCTCTTGACCCTGCCTTTCAAGACGCTGCGTGTATTGCTCGCCTTCGCATGCGCAATGTGGCGATCAAGAGTGCCCTGCTCGATCAGTCGCTGTTGAGCGGCGTTGGCAATATTTATGCTGACGAGGCGCTCTGGCGGGCTCGCGTGCACCCCCAGACTCTCGCGTCGGGTGTGACGAGGCGCAAGGCGGCCGAGTTGCTCGCACATTTGCGCGAGGTGTTTGCGAAAGCGCTCGCAGAGGGTGGCACGAGCTTCGATGAGCAGTATGTGAATGTGAATGGGCAGGCGGGGTACTTTGCGCACTCACTGAACGCGTATGGCCGCGGGGGAGAGC
>JAAZHL010000014.1 GCA_012510755.1 Leucobacter sp. | reverse complement strand
GCGCCTCAAAGAAGCCGCTGAGCAGGCAAAGAAAGAACTGTCGAGCTCGATGAGCGCGCAGATTCAGTTGCCCTACCTCTCGCTCACCGAGAACGGCCCGGCCAACCTGGACGAGACCCTGCCCCGTGCGAAGTTCGAAGAGCTCACCAAAGCTCTGCTTGAGCGCACTCGCAAGCCATTCCAAGACGTGATCGCCGAGGCTGGCGTGAAGGTCGGCGACATCGCACACGTCGTACTCGTTGGCGGTTCAACCCGCATGCCCGCGGTGACCGAGCTCGTGAAGAGCCTCACCGGTGGACGCGAGCCCAACAAGGGCGTCAACCCCGACGAGGTCGTGGCCGTTGGTGCTGCGCTGCAGGCAGGCGTGCTGAAGGGTGAGCGTAAAGACGTGCTGCTCATCGACGTGACCCCGCTGTCGCTTGGCATCGAGACCAAGGGCGGCATCATGACGAAGCTCATCGACCGCAACACGGCGATTCCAACGAAGCGCAGCGAAACCTTCACGACGGCTGAAGACAACCAGCCTTCGGTTGCCATTCAGGTGTTCCAGGGTGAGCGTGAGTTCACTCGCGACAACAAGAACCTTGGCACGTTCGAGCTGACCGGCATCGCGCCCGCACCTCGTGGGTTGCCGCAGATCGAGGTTACCTTCGATATCGACGCCAACGGCATCGTGCAGGTATCTGCGAAAGATAAGGGCACCGGCAAAGAACAGACCATCACCATTTCGGGTGGATCGTCACTTTCGAAGGACGACATCGAGCGCATGGTGCGTGAGGCGGAAGAGCACGCAGCAGAAGACAAGCAGCGTCGTGAGGCAGCCGAACAGCGCAACAACGCTGAGCAGCTCGCCTACTCGTTCGAGAAGCTCATCAACGAGAACGAAGACAAGCTGCCCGAAGACGTCAAGACTGAGGTGCAGGGCGATCTCGACGCGTTGAAAGAGGCGCTCGCAGGTGACGACGAGGCAGCAGTCAAGACCGCCGCAGACAAGCTCGGCGAGAGCCAGCAGAAGCTTGGCCAGGCGATCTATGAGGCCGCACAGCAAGAAGCGCCTGAGGCGGCTGCAGATGCTGGCGCCGAGTCGAACGACGACGATGTAGTAGATGCTGAGGTCGTTGAAGACGATGAGGAGCAGAAGTAACCATGGCAAATGAGCAACTTCACGGCGACGAGTCGAACGAAGAGGTTGCAGCAGGGTCGGAGTCGCAAGACTCCGGCCCTTCGCCGCAAGAAGACGAACTGACGGTTGAAGACATTCTCTCGACCGAACAGAACGAAGACGCGGTTGACAGCGACCCCCTGAACGATTCAGAGAACCCCTACCTCGATGACCTGCGCCGCCTCACGGCAGAGTATGCGAACTACCGCAAGCGCACCGAGGCCAATGCTGAGATTGATAAGCAGCGCGCCAAGGCCGCTGCGGTGAGCCCACTGTTGACGGTGCTCGATGATCTCGACCGCGCCGAGGCGCACGGCGATCTCGAAGAGGGCAGTGCGTTCGCGACGATTGCCCAGAAGATTCGAAGCACGCTTGAGCGCCTCGGGGTCGAGGGCTTTGGTGAGAAGGGCGAAGCGTTCGACCCGCAAGTGCATGAGGCGATCGCTCAGGTGCCCGTGCCTGGTACCGAGTCGCCGGTTGTGCTCGACGTGGTTGAGCGCGGCTACCGCATCGGTGAGGTTGAGCTGCGCCCCGCCAAGGTAGCGGTGGCGGTGTCAGCCGATGGCTAGTCAAGACTGGCTTGAGAAGGACTTCTATCAGATTCTCGGAGTCTCGAAAGAGGTCGGCGATGCCGAACTGAAAAAGGTCTATCGCAAGCTTGCTCGTAAATATCACCCCGACTCAAACCCGGGCGACGCGCAGGCTGAGGCCAAGTTCAAAGAGATCAGCGCAGCCTACTCGGTGCTGAGCGACAAAGAGCAGCGTCAAGAATACGATCAGATTCGCGCGATGGGCGCCGGCGCTGCCCGCTTCACGGCGGGTGGCGCTGGCGGCCAGGGCTTCGAGGACATCTTTGGTGGCATGTTTGGCGGCGCTCCCGGCGGCGGACGCTACACCTTTCAGCAGGGTGCACCGGGAGGCTTCAGCGGTGCTGGCGGTTACGATGACATCTTCGGCATGTTCGGCGGAGGGCAGCGCGCCCCACGCGGGCCAATGCCGGGGCGTGACCTCACTGCATCGACCACCATCGACTTTGAAACGGCGGTGCGCGGCGATACGGTCACCCTGCAGACCCCGAACGGTCAGGTGAAGATCAAGATTCCGGCGGGTGTCGGCGACGGCAAGAAGATTCGTGCCAGAGGCAAGGGCGAACCGAGCCCCGATGGTGGGCCTGCAGGCGATCTGATTTTGACAGTGAACGTGCGCAAGCACCCGGTATTCGAACGCGAGGGCAACAACCTGCGTTTGAAGCTGCCGGTCACGTTCGCCGAGGCCGCACTCGGCGGCTCGGTTGAGGTGCCGACGCTTGGCGGCGAACCGGTGAAACTCAGAGTGCAGCCGGGCACCCCAAGCGGGCGCGTGTTGCGGGTCAAAGGCCGCGGCGTGAAGACACCGAAAGCGACCGGAGATTTGCTTGCTGAAGTGCAAGTGGCTGTGCCCTCGCACCTCAGCGACAAGGCGAAAGAGGCGCTCGAAGCGTTCGCCGCAGCAATGCCTGACGAGAGCCCTCGCGACGATCTGCTCGCCAGAGCCCGCGGGTAGTGATGGCACGCGTCATTTTGCTGGCGCCCCGCGAGTCGCAGAATCTCATTCGAGTTTGGGTGAGATTCTGCGACTAACGCGCAGAATGACGGAATACGTGCAGAATAAATAGAATGCGCGCAGACTGAGGGAAGAAAGCGAGAGGGGTGACTGGTGACGAAACCAATGGACCGATTCACGCCGATCTTCGCGATCGCGGCGGCTGCCGAGCTTGCTGAGATGCACCCGCAGACATTGCGGCAGTACGACCGAATCGGTCTCGTGTCGCCCCAGCGCACAAGCGGCAACACTCGCCGCTATTCGCTGCATGACGTTGAGCAGTTGCGCGAGGTGGCGCGACTTTCTGCCGAAGGCTTGAGCCTTGAGGGCATCCGCCGGGTGCTGCAGCTCGAAGACGAGGTGCGACGACTGCAAGGCCACGTGCGCGAGCTTGAACGTGCACTCTCTGACGAGATGATGAAGAGTTCTGAGCGGCGCGTATTTGCTGCGGGCCAGGGTGGCGAGATTATTTCGTTGCGACGAGGATCGCGGCTGCGTCGCAACGCCGAAGTCGTGGTGTGGCGACCCAGAACCCAGCCACGAGGTGAGTGACGAATCGGGTGGTGATCATCACCCGGCTGACGGCCGCCGCATGAGAACCCGGGTCGTGCTGTCAGCAGCGATGTTGATGGCTGGGGGTTCGCTCTGCGTGGACCCGACGATTCCTGTGATGCCTGCGATTGCAGAAGCGTTCGACGTCACGACGTCGCAGGTGCAGCTCACTGCCTCGTTCACCATTGTTGGACTCGGCCTGGGGCAACTCGTGGTGGGTCCACTTTCAGATGTGCTCGGCAGAAAACGAACCTTCTTCGTCGGGTATGTCGTGTTGGTCTTGGCGTCTGTGCTCGCCGCATTCGCGCCGACCTTTGAAGTGCTGCTTCTGGCTCGATTGCTGCAGGGTGTGAGCGCATCAAGCGGTATCGTCGTCGGCCGCGCAGTGATCAGTGATGCGCTCGTTGGCAGAGACGCTGCGCGTGGCTTCGGGTTGGCGCAAGGCCTGCTCGGCGTCTCCCCAGTGTTGTTGCCCATTCTCTCTGCGGTGCTTTACGATCTTGGTGGGTGGCGAGCGAGCCTGCTTGCAATTGCTGGGGTGTCGCTTGCTGTCGCGATCTGTGTGGCACGCATGATGCCTGAGACACTTGCGGTTGCGAAACGCACACCTGCCGGTGTGCGTGAGGTGCTCGGCAGTTATGGGGTGGCACTGCGCAACCGCACCTTGTGGGTAATGGGATCGGTGGTGTTCTTGAGCCAAGCGGTCGTCTTGACATACGCAGGTACCTCAAGTTTGGTTATGACGAACATCTTTGCCCTCACACCGATGCAGTTCTCGGTCGCGTTCACCATCTCGGCGTTCGGCATGGTGACAGCTGGTCTCGTGTTCGCACGTATAGGGGCTCGGTTTGACCCTGCGCGCGTGCTCTGGTGGATGCAAGGCTCACTGCTTGCGCTACATTCCGTCTTCTTCAGTCTGGTGGTCACGGGCAACGTGACCTTGGTGGTCATGGTTGCCTGGGCCACCATCATGATGGGCTTGCAGGCGATCTTGCTCGCGACTGGCATTAATTTGGCGCTGCGTGAGTTTTCGCGGGGAATCGGAGCTGCCGCAGCCCTTCTTGGAACACTGCAATACGGGGTCGGCGCCGCCATATTGCCGTTGGGTGGCAGCATGGGCGATGCCTCGTTGTTGCCGCTTGCGATCATTGCTGTGGTGTTGGTGCTCGTGGGTGTGATCGTCAGGCTCTTGGCCACGCAACGTGCGAAGCCTGGGGGCCAACCGGCGGGCTGACCTTCGACCTGAAAGAATGGGCAGCGTGACCGAACTCGAGGCGTTTCTGGCGCGGCTCTCGCGAGAGCCCGACATCGACGCACCCGAACTGCAGGCGTACGACGCCGCCGATCTGTTGTTGCTTGATGCTGCGCGCTCACTCAAACTGCGCGACGGAGATGTGGTCGTCGTCGGCGATCGTCATGGAGCACTGACCCTGGGGCTGCTGCATGAGACAGCTCTCCGCGGGCTTCGAGTACATCAAGACGGTGTGCTGGGCGAGCGAGCGCTCACGAGCAACGCGACACGCGTGCTGGGGGCCTCACCCGCGCAACAGACCGAACTCTTCCAGCATCACCCGCTTGGCAGTTCGCTCTTCGGCGGCGCAACGCTCGTGGTGATGCAGCTGCCGAGATCCTTATCTGAACTTGAAGAAATCGCCTGGCACATCGCGACGCATGCCTCGCCCGATGTCGTGGTGATCGCTGGCGGGCGTGACAAGCACATGAGTCACAGCATGAATGAGCGGCTCGGCCGCTACTTCGGAGAGGTGACGGCGAGCCGAGGGTGGCGCAAGGCGCGGATGCTGACCGCGCGGGGGGCGATCAGGCCGCTCGGTGACCCGCCATTTGCCCTGCACGCCCGCGACCCCGAACTGGACTTCGATCTCTTTGCCTTTGGCGCGACCTTCGGCGGCACGGCATTCGACCACGGCAGCCGCTTGCTCGTGCAGACGCTGCGTGAGCGGCCGCCATCGCCCGATCCCACGCATATCGTTGACCTTGGCTGTGGCAATGGCGTGCTTGCGGTCACTGCCGCACTGCAGTGGCCCCGGGCGCGCGTGCTTGCGACTGATCAGTCTGCGGCTGCTGTTGCCGCGACCAAACTCACCGCGCAGGCTGCGGGCGTCGCCGACCGCGTTGAGGTGCATCGCGCAGACGCCACGGACTCGGTGCCCACGGGCTGGGCCGATCTGGTGCTGCTGAACCCGCCGTTTCACACCGGGGCCACCGTGCATACGGCGGTGGCGCACAGGCTCATGAGGGCGGTGCCGCGGGTGCTGCAACCCGGCGGTGAACTGCGGCTGGTATTCAACTCTGGCCTCGGCTACCGGCCGCTCGTCGAGCGCATCATCGGCCCGACGACACAGCTCGCACGAAACAGAACGTTTACGGTGCTCAGCAGCATCGCCAGGTGAATATTCGCAAGAGTATTACAAAACTGTAACGATCCTCGCTATGCTGTGAGACACGCACGAAGCAGTGTGAGTGAGGAGGGCCAAAGATGGCGCACGACCGGCACAGATTGTCGCGAGCGCTGCTGCCCACCGCGAGCCTCGCCTGGGTATTCGCCTCACTGCTTGTTGTGCTGATCGTCTTTGACCCGAAAGCAGCATCGGCAGCGAACCCCCTGCAATTGCACGGCGCACTGGTGCGCGAGCACGACGTGGGCATCGTGGCGCACCGAGGCGCGGCAACGCTCGCCCCAGAGAACACGCTTGCGTCGTTCAGGCTCGCGCTTGAACAAGAAGTTGAGTTCGTAGAAACAGATGTGCACCTCACCGCAGATGGCGTGCCCGTGCTGATGCACGATCCAGACGTCGACCGCACCACCAATGGGCACGGGCCACTTGCGCGACTCACACTTGCGCAGCTACAAACACTCGATGCGGGTAGCTGGTTTTCTGCCGACTTCGCGGGTGAACCGGTGCCGACTCTCGAAGATTTTCTTGACTTGCTCACCCCAACGGCAACTCGCGCGTTCCTCGAACTCAAAGGAGACTGGTCGCCAGACAGGGTCGATGCGGCCGTCGAACAGCTACGCGCTCGCAACCTCGCCAATCGTGTAGTGCTTGCTTCATTCGAGCGACGCACCCTCGAATCGGTGCGCGAACTGGCGCCCGAATTCGCGACCATACTGCTTACCCGCACACTCGACCGAGACACCATTCGCTATGCGACCACCATTCAAGCCTCTGCGGTCTGTGCGAGGGACACTCTCATCGCGGAGCATCCGGCTGCCGTGCGAGAGCTGAAAGCCGCGGGCATTGGCACCATTGCCTACACGCTCAATAGCGAGCGCCAGTGGGCCCGCGCAGAGAAGCTAGGCGTCCATTTCTTCGTCACCGACGATGCCGCAGCTCTCTCGGAGTGGCGCGATCAGCGCAGCGCCTAAACAGCGACTTTTGTTGTGAATGCTGCCAGACTTAAGAGCATGTCAGAACTCGCCCGCGTGAACATCGCGCACACCAACATTGAGATCGCTCCGCTGGCCCTCGGCGGAAACGTGTTTGGTTGGACCGCCGACCACGATGACTCGTTTGCCGTGCTCGATGGCTTCGTCGCGGGTGGCGGCAACTTCATCGACACCGCAGACAGCTATTCGCGCTGGGTGCCCGGCAATCACGGAGGTGAGAGCGAGCGCATCATCGGAAAGTGGATGCACGCGCGAGGCAGCCGTGATGATGTGGTGATTGCGACCAAGGTGTTCTCGCACCCCGAGTTTCAAGGCCTGGCGCCTGACAATGTGCGTGCCGCGCTGACCGAGTCTCTTGACAGGCTCGACACCGACTACGTTGACTTGTATTACGCGCACCATGATGACGCTGAAGTGCCGCTCATCGAGGTAGCGGCAGTGTTTTCGCAGCTGGTTGATGAGGGGCAGATTCGCGCCATTGGCGTGTCAAATTTTTCTGCCGAACGTTTGAACGAGTGGATCAGGCTCGCCCGTGAACACGGGTACCACCTGCCGGTGGCCATGCAGCCTCACTACAGCTTGGTCGAGCGCGACTTCGAAACGAACGGATTGCGTGAAGTCGCTGAGGCTGAGGGGCTTGCAGTGTTTCCGTACTACGCGCTGGCCTCGGGGTTCTTGGCCGGAAAGTATCGCGAAAGTTCTGACGGGGTAGCCGAGGGTGCGAGCCCACGCGCCGCTGCTGCCTCGAAATACCTTGACGAGCGCGGTAAAGCGCTGCTCGAAGCGCTCGACAATATCGCGTACGCGCATGACGTCGAGGTCGCGAGCGTGGCGCTCGCCTGGCTGCGGCAGCAGCCGACGGTGGCCGCGCCGATTGCGAGTGCGCGCAATGTGGCTCAGCTGCCGGCGCTGCTCGCTTCGATGTCGCTTGAGCTCAGTGGTGCCGAACTTTCGGCGCTTGGCGCCATCTGAGTCACGCTCAGTGAAAGAATAGGCGGGTGAAGAACACCCCCGAATTTGAGCTACCGAGTGACGGCGAGACTGCGAAAGCAGGTGCCGCTGCAACCGAACTGAGTGATCTCACGGCTGCTGGCAGCCACCCCGAGCGCAGCACGTCGGGGGTCGGCCCGTGGCCGGGCGGGCGTGAGACGTGGCCAACTGACGCGCACTTTGACCCTGAATTGCTTGAACACGGCGATAGCCGCAATGTTGTTGATCGTTATCGATACTGGCGCACCGAGGCGATAAATACCGACCTTGATCAGCAACGTCACTCGTTCCACGTGGCGATTGAGAACTGGCAGCACGATATGAATATCGGCTCGATCGTGCGCAGTGCCAATGCCTTCGGCGCTGACACTGTGCATATCGTGGGTCGTCGCCGATGGAACAAGCGCGGGGCCATGGTGACCGATCGCTATCAGCATGTCGAGCATCGTGAAGATATCGATGCGCTTGTTGCGTGGGCCAGGGCTGAGGGCGTGCCGATCATCGCGATCGACAACGTGCCCGGCTGCGTGTCGATGGAGACGTTCGATTGGCCCGAGAAATGTGTGATGCTATTCGGACAAGAGGGCCCTGGGCTGACCGGTGAAGCGATAGCGGCAAGCGAAGCTATCGTTGAGATCACGCAGTATGGGTCAACCCGCTCGATCAACGCGAGTGCCGCGGCTGCGGTCGCGATGTATTCCTGGGTGATGCAGCGCTCGCCGCTGCGGCCGCGCTGAGGCTTGGTTCGAAGCGACCGCTTTGAGGCCAAACGGTTCTGATACGATGAAATCACAAACCTGACATTGGAGTCACTTTAGCGGTAGCTCTGCTCGTAACCGCGCGCTCGATGACCCGGGCGCGTGACCACGATCTGATGGTTTCACGATCTCACGAACGAAGGAAGCCCCATGAAAGCAGCCCGGTTTCACGCGAAAGAAGACGTGCGCATCGAGCACATCGAGCAGCCCACACCCGGCCCTGGTGAGGTGAAGATTCGCACCGCCTACTCGGGCATCTGTGGTTCTGACCTGCATCTTTATTTCGAGCCAGAGAGCACAGGCCTCAAGCTCGACCGACCGCACCCGACCACCGGGGCGATGCCTCCGCAGGTGATTGGGCATGAGTTCTCTGGCACCATCGTTGAACTCGGGGCAGGTGTCACGCGGCTTAAAGTTGGCGACCGGGTGGCGGTGTGGCCCGTATATTACTGCGGCGAGTGTGCCGCCTGTGGACGGGGCATGTATAACGTGTTCAGGAGGATCGCGTTTCATGGGCTCAGTTCGCACGGTGGGGGCATGGCTGAGTACACGACCGTCGCGGCATCGAAGGTGCACGTGCTGCCTGAGAACGTTGACCTGCGCATGGGTGCACTCGTCGAGCCGATGGCTGTCGCATGGCACGCCGTCAACGTCAGCGGTATTCAGCCTGGGCAGAGCGCACTCATTTCTGGCGGAGGTCCGATCGGCATCGGTTTGTGGTTCGCGTTGCGCGCACGCGGCGTCAACACCGTGTTGGTTTCAGAGCCAAGCCCTGCACGACGTGCGGCACTGACGCAAATTGGCGCAACTTTGCTCGTGGATCCTCTTTCCGAAGATCTGAGCGCTCGTGTGCGTGCCGAGACAGATGACCGAGGTGTGGACGTCGTGTTTGATGCAGCTGGTGTTGCGGCAGTGCTGACTGATTCGGTGCGCCAACTCGCACCCGGTGGCAAGGTGATCGTGGTGGCAATTCATGAAAAGCCTGTCGAGATATCGCCCATGCGTCTGGTGGTGGGAGAGCTTTCGGTCGGTGGTGCTCTCGGCTACCTGCAGCCAGACTTTGACGCAGTGATCGCCGCGATGTCTGAGGGTCTGTACACGGCTGAGGGGTGGGTCTCAGAAGTGCCGATTGATGGGGTCGTCGACGCATTTCACGAGCTGCGTTCGGGCAATCTCATGAAAGTGTTGGTGAGCACGCAGTAGTCAGCTCGGCTGCCTGCTCGGCCTACTGCGCGCTCACTCCCGCTACTTTGCGCTGGCGAGAGCTTCGAGCCCGCGATCGACAGAGGGCTGCACGAGTTCTGAGACGCCTTCGAAGCCGTCGCCACGTGTCGCCCCTAAGGTGCCACGATAGTGAATTCCCTCGAGAATCACCGCAAACTTGAACCACGCGAATGCGGTGTACCAGGGCAGGTCATCGATATTGAACCCGGTCTTGGCCGCATAGCGCGCATGCAGGTCGGTGATGCTTGGAAATGAGCCCACGCCATCGAATGCCTGCACGACGGGGTTGTCGATGCCCGCAAGCCCGGCGTGATAGACCGTAAACAGGCCGAGGTCTGAGAGGGGATCGCCGAGCGTAGACATCTCCCAGTCGAGCACTGCGGCAATGTGTGAATCGCGCAGCAAACAATTGTCGAGTCGGTAGTCTCCGTGCACGATCGCGTTGTAGCGCTGCTCGGGCACCGAACCGCCGAGTACTTCTGCAAGGCGATCGATGCCGTTGATCTCCCGGCTTCGTGAGTCTGCCAGTTGCCTGACCCAACGCCGAACCTGTCGCTCCATAAAGCCAGCAGGACGACCGAAGTCGGCAAGCCCGACTGCTTCGGGGTCAGTCGTATGCAGTGCGGCAAGCACATCGACCAGGTCTTCGCCGATCTCACGCTGGGCCGCCGAGCTCAAAGATTGGGCCTGCTCAACGGTGCGAACGATGTAACCGGGCACGTATTCCATCAGATAGAAGGGAACGCCGAGCACCGTCTCGTCATCTGACAAGAGGATGGGTTTGGGTACGGGAACATCGCAGCCGGGGCGAGATAGCCCTTCAATGACGCGATACTCGCGACTCATGTCATGTGCGGTTGCCAACACGTGGCCGAGCGGTGGCCGTCTCAGCACGAAAGACTGCTCGGCGGTGGTGACCTTGTAGGTGAGGTTTGATCGACCACCGCTGATGAGGTCGATGGTGATTTCGGAGCCTGAAGCGTTGAGCCCGTGTTTGCTAAGAAAGCTCACCAAGCGGCTACGATTGCCGTCGTCGAGTCCAGAGTTCTGAGTCACGATTGCTCCTGTCGAAGCATGGGGCAATGAATTATTCAGTATTGCGCCATTGCTCATTGAATTTAGTTCACAATTTGTCTAACGGGTGTTAGTCTAACGAGTGTTAGGCAAATTGTCATCAGGAGGAGATCATGGAATTCGAATACTCGCCCAAGGTCAAAGAACTGCAGGCCAAGGCAATGCAGTTTCTCAACGAAGAGGTAATTCCGTCTGAGGCGCGTTATAAGCAAGAGCTGAGCGAGATCCCGATGTGGGAGACGCCGCCAGTCATTGACGAGCTCAAAGTGAAGGCCCGTGAGCGTGGGCTCTGGAACCTGTTTCTGCCGGCACACCGTGAAGGCCTCACAAACCTCGAGTATGCCCCGATCGCAGAGATCACCGGCCGCAGCCCATGGATCATGCCTGAAGCGCTCAACTGTTCGGCGCCAGACACCGGAAACATGGAATTGCTGCACCACTTCGCAACCGACGAGGTGCGTGACCGCTGGCTGCCACCGCTGCTGAACGGAGAAATTCGTTCGGTCTACGGCATGACTGAACCAGCTGTGGCTTCTTCAGACGCGCGAAACATTTCTACCAGAATCGAAGTTGATGGTGACGAGTTCGTGATCAACGGTCGTAAGTGGTGGTCAAGTGGCGCGATGAGCCCGCGATGCAAGGTCGCGATCGTCATGGGCAAGTCTGATCCCGATGGATCGCCGCACCGCCAGCAATCGATGGTCGTTGTGCCACTTGATACCCCCGGGATCACGATTGTGCGCTCGACAAGCGTGTTTGGTTACGCAGATGGCGGCCATGGCGGTCACGCCGAAGTGATTTACGACAACGTGCGCGTGCCGCGCAACCATTTGCTCGGCGAGCTGCATGGCGGCTTCGCGATGTCGCAGGCACGTCTCGGGCCTGGCCGCATTCACCACGCGATGCGTCTCATCGGCATGGCTGAACGTGCCTACGACCTCATGTGCGAGAGGGCACTCGAGCGTATCGCCTTCGGCAAGGCTGTTGCTGAGCAGGGCGTGTTTCAAGATTGGATCGCCGAAGCCCGTATTCGTATCGAACAGGTTCGCTTGCTCGTGCTCAAGACCGCATGGCTCATGGACACCGTTGGTAACAAGGAAGCGGCTGTTGAAATCTCGGCGATCAAGGTTGCTGCGCCAGAGATGGCCACGTGGGTGATTGACCGCGCGATCCAAGCCTTTGGTGGTGCTGGCGTGAGCCAAGACACACCACTCGCCGAGATGTACCAGCAGGCACGTATGCTGCGTATCGCCGATGGCCCAGACGAAGTGCATAAGATGTCACTGGCGCGCCGCGAGCTCAAGCGGTACCGCAAAGACAGCTAGCTAGTACAGGGCATGTTGGGCAGCCCATCATTTTCAGAATAGGCTCCAAACATGATGAGTAGCACCTCACGTGAAATTAAGCGTGCGGCGCTGGCGCTGTTCGCAAGCCACGGATACGACGGCACATCGATACGAGATATCAGTGCGGCCGTCGGTATCCGTGGCGCGAGCATGTACCATTACTTCTCTTCGAAAGAAGAGATTCTGTGGAACCTGACCGAGTCAGCTCTTGACCAGCTCATCGCTGCGTGGCTGCTTGCCAAGCAGCAGGTTGAAAGTGAAGACCCAGTTCTGCAGCTGAGGGCCTTCGTGAGAGCTGACGTGCTCTTTCATACCAGGCACCGCGACGAAGCAACCCTGGTGAACTCACAACTGAGTCGATTGTCGCCCGAGCACTACGAGATCGCGAAAGAGCGACGGCGCTTTTTTGAGGACGAACTCGCGACCATTATTCAACGGTGCGTGGCTTCGGGAGAGTATCAGGTCGTTGACGAGCGTGTCACCAGGTTCGCCATACTGCAGATGATTGCGGCAATCGCTGGCTGGTATGACCCTGAGGGGAGCCTTTCAGAGGAGTCGTTGGCGTCAACCTATGAGGAGTTGGCGCTGAAGCTCATTGCGCCCTGATGTGTGCGTTGTGATTTGTTGCCGGTTTGCGTGATCGGATCTGAGGCATATGCCTCGCCTCGAACCTTTGAGTCCGGCGTGCATTTGAACATAGATGATGCCGATATCAGATTAGGTTCACCACACTTACATAATTTTGTGGGCAACTTTGAGAGTCTGGCGAAATGCTAGGTTGACAATCTTGTCATCTTCAAGATTTTAAGTTACGTTGAGAATGGTTCCAGTCGGCCATCAGAACTCCAGCAGCGTAGCTAGAAAATAGTTCGACAGCTGAGTCTTTTGGGAGTGTGGGAACACCAGGCTCGACAGCCCTCGAGCATCTGCAAAGAAAGACGAGATAAATTGGAACAGCCACGCGTACTCATTGCCAATCGAGGCGAGATTGCCATTCGTGTTGCCCGTACTGCGATAGACCGGGGGATCGCTACTTACGGCATATTTGCGGAGGATGACGAGGCGTCTTTGCACACAAGCGTCGTTGACGTGGCGGTGCCGCTCGAAGGTGTCGGCATCGGCGCCTACATGGATATTGATCAGATTGTGGCTATCGCTGTCGAGCACAACTGCGCCTATATCCACCCGGGCTATGGTTTCTTGAGTGAGAACCCAGCCTTCGCAGAGAAGGCTGAAGCGGCGGGCATAGTATTTCTCGGGCCTAAGGCTGAGACGCTGTACGAACTTGGCGATAAAGCGAACGCAAAAGCGATCGCAGATCGTTGCGATGTTCCAACTGCACGCGGCACGAACGCCGCGACGACACTCGAAGATGCAAAGGCCTTTTTTGAATCCCTCGAAGAGGGGGTCGCTGTCGTAATCAAGCCTCTCGCTGGCGGCGGCGGCCGAGGTATTCGCGTCGCACATAGCCTCGAAGAGCTCGACTATCTCTATCAGCAAAGCGCCTCCGAGTCGCTTGCTGTGCTCAACGACGACCGGTTATTGATTGAGGAATACATGCCGCGGTCTCGGCATATCGAGATCCAGATCATTGGTGACGGCAACGGCAATGCTTATTTTTTGGGCGCCAGAGATTGCAGCGTACAGCGACGTTTTCAGAAGATTGTCGAGATCGCTCCGCCCTTTGGGCTTGATGATTCGGTCATTGGCGCATTAGCAGAAGCAGCAGTGCGAATTGCACGCACTCTGAAGTACCGGAGCCTGGGCACTTTTGAATTCTTAGTTGATGCTGACGGGTCTGGGCGCTTCATCTTTATGGAGGTCAACCCGAGAATTCAGGTTGAGCACACCGTAACTGAGGCAGCATCGGGGCTGGATCTTGTAGACCTGCAATTTCGCCTAGCTGAAAGCGGTGAAATTGATGAATCGGTCGCACAGACTCCCACTGCGGGCGGAAGGTTCGCGGTCCAGGTGCGTGTCAACTCTGAGACGATCGGTGCGGACGGCCAGGTTTCCCCATCGGGTGGCACCCTGACCACGTACTTGCCTCCGTCGGGTCCAGGCGTTCGCGTCGATAGTGCAGCTTACCCTGGTTATAAAATCAATCCACGGTACGACTCACTTTTGGCAAAGCTGATAGTTTTTGGGCCTGAATCCACCTTCGAGCAAGCCATTGCAAAAACCTACCGGGCTTTGAGCGAATACACGATTGCTGGGGTGCAAACGAATCTGGAGCTGCTCCGTGAGATCTGCTACGGACAGAACCTGACGGTCGAAGCGCTCGATACAAACTACCTGGAGCCCCGCCTCGCCGGATTCTTGGCTTCTGAAGCCTCACACCAGCTTCGTCACTCCCGAGTCGAGACGGCTGAAGTCGGAGGTGCCCACGGCGCCCAAGCCGAGTTTGTTTCGATCCCAGAAGGATCCCAAGCGGTGAGCGCACATCTTTCGGGTGTCTTGTCATATCTGCTCGTCGAAGAAGGAGCAGCGGTTGCCTCAGGCCAACCAATTGCCGTGGTCGAAGCCATGAAAATGGAACACGAGATCTTTGCGCCTGTTGGCGGCAAGGGCGTGTTGACCGTTGCTCAGAAGGGTGACGCGATTACCGAAGGTGATATTTTACTGGCAATTGAGGCGGAACACGGGGATGGCGAAGCTGGAGGTCTCTCTCAGGCTGGCCCGGCTGAGACGATCGATCTTGACCATATCCGAGATGATCTGGCTCACGTGAACGCATATCGTGAACGCATTTATGATGCGGCACGGCCCGAAGCAGTGCAAAAACGTCATGCTCGCGGAAAGCGCACGATTCGAGAGAATCTTGGCGATCTGTTGGTTGCAGAGTCGTTTCTGGAATATGGCCCCTTTGTCGTCGCAGATCAGGATTACGACTTCGATGAGTTGATTTCGCGCAGTCCAGCAGACGGAGTTATCACTGGTTTCGGCCGGCTCAACGAGGCAGATCAGATCGATGGTGGCGCGGAGAAACAGGTTGCAGTAATCGGATACGACTACTCTGTGTATGCCGGTACGCAGGGGCTCAAGGGACACGCTAAGACCGATCGGTTTCTTCAGATTCTGAATGACACGCCAGTGCCGCTCATTGTTTTCGGGGAAGGCGGTGGAGGTCGACCGAACGATCGATACAGTGGCATGGCAAGTGGCTTTACAATCCCGACATTCCGGCTGCTCGGTGAATTGAACGGCAAACTGCCATCAGTCGCGATTGTGAGTGGTCCATGCTTTGCTGGCAACGCTGCGTTCGCAGGTCTTTGCGACACAATCATCGCGACTCGAAGCTCGAATATCGGTATGGCCGGTGCTGCACTTGTTCGAGAAGCAGGCCTCGGTGATTTCCGTACAGAAGACATCGGTCCCATCGATGACCAAACCGCGAGTGGAGTCGTGGACATCGCAGTGGAAGATGAAGAAGAAGCGGTTGCTGTTGCGAAGAAATATGTAAGTTTCTTCCAGGGCAGATCCGTGAATTGGGAAAGTCACGATCAACGAAAGTTGCGCCATTTGGTGCCAGAGAATCGTATGCGTGCCTATGACATGAGTGCCGTGATTGAGACACTCGCAGACGTCGATTCCGTCTTGGAGCTTCGTGCGGAGTTCGGGCGTGAAGCCATCACGGTTCTCGCGCGTATCGAGGGATACCCGGTCGGCATTATTGCGAACAATCCCCGTGTGCAATCAGGGGCAATCACCAGTGATGCCGCTGACAAAATCGCGAGATTCTTGCAGCTTTGCAATGTTCATGGCATCCCCGTGCTCTCACTCGCTGATACGCCTGGAATCATGGTTGGGCCTGAGGTTGAGCGGACAGGAATTGTGCGTCACTCGAGCAGGGTCTTTATTGCGGCGACCCGTCTGTCGGTGCCTTTCTATACCGTGTTCATTCGTAAAGGCTATGGGCTCGGTGGCCCCGCAATGACTGGTGGAAACCTCGGGATCGGTGGCCCACATTTCTGCATCGCTTGGCCTACCGCCGAGTTCGGCCCGATGCAGCTTGAAGGGCAGGTTCGCCTTGCATACGGTCGAGAGTTGGACGCCATTGAAGATGAGACAGAACGTCAGCGGCGATACGAAGAACTGGTGGCTCAGCGCTACGCTGACGGGCATTCGCTGAGAATCGCAAGCCACGGTGAGCTTGACGATGTAATCGACCCTGCAGACACCAGGCGCTGGTTTGCATCTAGCTTGAAGCTTCATCATCAGACTGGCAAAATCCGGCCCACCGAAAACCAAGCCATCGACGCTTGGTAGATGACCACCGTGACATATCAACGAGAGGAATGAGGAACTATGATCATGGATTTGGTGCCGTTACCGGCTCTGATCGCCCACCGTGCAGTAGAAACCCCCGAAGCTCCGTTTATTACTGATATCGGCGGAGCCGCAAAGTCATATGCGCAGGTTCACCGACAGTCACTGGTGTGGGCCCGACTGCTTGCTGATTTGAATGTGGTGGAGGGCGATACTGTGTGCCTGATGCTGCCGACGTCAGCAGCATCAGTGGAAGCCTGGATGGGTATCGGTTGGCTTGGGGCGTGGGAGGTCCCCGTCAATAACGCCTATATCGGCGAAATGCTGCAGTACATTCTGAATAACGCTGAGGCGAAAGTCATGATTGTCGAGCAACGTTTCGTGCAGCAGCTGGCCAATGTGGCTGATGGACTCACTCACTTGCAAACGGTTGTCGTGGTCGGTAATGACCCGACTGGTATTGAGCGGTTCCAAGTGGTGATGGCTACAGACGTGCTCGGTGACTTGCAGCCGCTCGAAACTGATCGAGAGATTCTCTCGTCGGATGTGTGTTCGGTAATGTACACGTCCGGAACAACCGGACCTTCCAAAGGGGTTATGGTCCCGTGGGGTCAATTAAGCGCGACATCATTGGGCGTGTTCCCGGAGGGGAGCATTTCGGGGACTGACAAGTTCTATTGGCCGTTCCCCACGTTTCACGTGAGCGGGAAAATGGGGGCACAGCTAGCGGCCCTTTTCGGCTGCGAGGTGGTGTGGCGTGAGCAGTTCAAGACGGACGAGTTCTTCAGTGACATTGCACGCCACGAGTGCACGGTGACGATGTTGCTCGGGGCAATGGCCAACTTCTTGGTGAACTCACCGCCGAGTCCTTCAGATCATGTCGCCTCACTCGACAAGCTGGTGATGATTCCACTGATAGATAATCTCGAAGCATTTCGCCAGCGTTTCGGTGTGAAGGTTTGCACCGTCTTCAATATGACGGAAACGAGCTCGCCGTTGAACTCTGGTGGCTGGATTGAGGGAGAGTCAGTTTCGTGTGGTCGGCCTCGGGCTGGCTATACGGTGAGGCTGGTTGATGCCGATGATCAAGATGTTCCCGATGGCACGCTTGGCGAGCTAGTTATTCGAAGTGATCAGCCTTGGTCACAGATGATCGGTTATTACAACATGCCTGAGGCGACTGTGAAGGCGACTCGTAATCAATGGCTTCACACCGGTGATGGGTTCATTCGGGACGCTGACGGGAACTTCTTTTTTGTCGATCGCCAAAAGGATGCAATTCGTCGCCGTGGTGAGAATATTTCGTCGT